>JANOLC010000643.1:0-17487 GCA_031419575.1 Burkholderiales bacterium
ACCTGGCTGGCTCGCTCTCAAACCCACTCTGCTTAGGCATGCTACAGGCTGTGCTGGAGCAAGTGGACTACGGTCTTGCGGTGGTGAATGCCGATACGCGAGAACTGCTGTTTGCCAATGCACCGGCCCGCGCAGCCTTGCACCCGGCCAGTGAGCTGGACACTGATTTGTGGGTGGCAGGTGGCAAGGTTTGTGCTCGTCAGCAATCCAACACGGAACCGCTGCTCAGCGCACTGATCAGTACCAAGTCTGGCAAACGTGCGCTACTGAATTCTGTAGCAGTCCTGCCGCTGGCGACCACTGACTCGGCTGCGGCTATGGCCTCAAACGCTGCCCCCACCGCAACAACGCCCAGCTACGCCTTGCTGGCCTTCCCCAAACAACAACGCTGCGACACGACCACGGTCAGTCTGTATGCCCAGGACCGTGGGCTCACCGGGGCCGAGGGGCAGGTCCTCAAGCAGGTGTGTCGGGGCATGCGTCCCCAAGAAATTGCTGTCCGGCATGGTGTGAAGGTGTCTACTGTGCGCAGCCAGTTGCGCAGCATTCGGCAAAAGACAGCCAGTGACAGCGTGAGCGAGTTGATAGCAAACGTGACGGGTTTGCCACCCATGGCGCAGCGCAACCCCCAAGGGCCAGCCTGGCCCTTGAGATTTCCCCTCGCAATGGGCACCGCTGAGCATCTGGCTACCACGTAGCTTCAGTCGCAGCATCAGGGTTAGCGTGCACCCTCAAAAGCAGTGTCGGCACGGCAAAGGCGCGCTGATATGGTTTTGGTTACATTTAGGACAACCTCCGCCCTTTACTGTTGCCTCAGCCGTCTCGACCGCTTTTGCGGACTGCCCCATGAATTCATTCTTAGCCGTTCCCGGCCAGAGCATTTCAAGCCTTGTCGCCACTGATGGCTCGCCCGTTCCCATTGAAAAACGCCGCTTGCTGTGGGTGCGTGAGCTGGCTGATTCGGGGGAGGTTCGGCGCTACCGCAAAGGCACCATCCTGATTCATGAAGCCGATGTGGGCGACACACTTTTCATCGTGCTGTCAGGCCAGGTCAAGGTGTTTTGCACCGACTCCAATGACAAGGAAATCACCTTTGGTGTGTTCGGCCCGGGTGAATACATTGGCGAAATGGCGTTGGATGGCGGCCCGCGCTCGGCCAGCGTCATCACACTGCAAGCCACCACCTGTTCGCTGATTTCACGCGCCAAGTTGCTGGCCTTTATTGCCCAGCGGCCCGAGTTTGCGTTGGAACTGCTGGGTAAAGTCATCAACCGCTTGCGCATGGCCACGGCCAATGCGCGCAGCCTGGCGTTTGTGGATGTGTACGGCCGCCTGAGTGCTTGCCTGCAAGACCTGGCCACGGTGCAAACCGATGGCACCCAGCGCCTTGAAGAGCGCATCACTCACCAGGAAATCGCCAGCCGGGTAGGCTGCAGCCGTGAGATGGTAAGCCGCATCTTGAAAGACCTGGAGACCGGCGGCTATGTGCGCATCGAGAGCCGCAAAATTGTGTTGGTCAAAAAACTACCACTGCGGTGGTGAAGCATTCACCACCGCATCGCAAATCGGCAAAAATGGCACATTCTTCTTACACGTGAGATTGCCTTTGATGCCAGATGTCAGTCCCAGCGCTGCCTGTGACCCGCAAGAATCCACAGACCTGGTAAGCGACGCACTATCCGTCAGCCGCAAAGTGGTGCTGGTGATTGATTTGGTCGAATCCGTGCGGTTGATGGCGGCCGACGAGGCCGCCACGGTGGCCCGCTGGCCCCGGTTTTTGCAGCAAACACTGAGCCAAACTATTCCCAACCACGATGGCCGCCTGATCAAGAGCCTGGGTGACGGCTTGTTGGTCGAGTTTGCGCAGCCGCGCCACGCCACGCTGGCGGCCCACGCCATGCACGCCGCCATCAGCGCCGGTAACGCAGGTCTGCCGCCCGAGCGCCAGATGCACCTGCGCGCGGGCATCAACGACACTCTGGTTTACGTCAGCGAATTGGATATTTTTGGCGCGGGGGTGAACTTGGCCGCGCGCTTGGCCACGCTGGCAGACCCTGGCGACACCGTGGTATCGGCCACCGTACGCGACGGCCTGACCGATGGGCTGGATGCCAGCCTGGAGGACATGGGCGACTGCTACCTCAAACACCTTGACGAACCTGTGCGCGCGTTCAAGGCCGGGCCAGTCAGCCCCGTTACTTTTACGCCTACCGGTGCACCCGCCCAACCAGCCAAAGCCGTCTGGGTCGGCGCGCACGTGGCCCCGTTGCAGCCACTGATTGCGGTGATTCCGTTCGAGTCGCGCAGCCGTGCACCAGAGATGTTTGCGCTGGGTGAGTTGATTGCCGATGGCGTGATCTCCAAGCTCAGCGCCAGTGAAAATGTGCGCACCATCTCGCGCAGCTCCGCCAGCCAATTGCGTGACCGCCGGGTCGATTCGTCAGCCGCCATGGGCCTGTTGAAAGCCAACTACCTGATTGCAGGCTCTTACCTGGTGCACGACCAAACCGTGCTGGTGTTTGCCGAGCTGATTGGCAGCGACCAGGTCACCGTGCTGTGGTCAGGGCAGTTTTCCAAGCCTATTGCCGACTTGTTCAGCGCGGGCAGTGAGTTGATCAGCGAAATCGCCGAGAGCTGCTTTTCGCGCATGGTGACCCAAGCCGCCCAAAAAGCATCAGCCGCGCCCCTACCCACCCTGCGCAGTTTTGAGCTGTGGCTGGCCGGCACGTCACTGGTACACCGCAATTCACGCCGCGATTTTGACCATGCCAAAAAAGTGCTGGAAGAGCTCACCCAGCGCCATCCGCGTGCGCAGCAAGGCTGGAGCGAGATGTCCAACTGGTGCGTGCTGAGCGTGGTGCAGGGTTGGACGCCCAACTCCCCCCACCTGCAAAAAGAAGCCTTGCGCTACAGCGAAACCGCCTGCCACATTGCAGCCGGTGCATCGCGCCCCTTGACCATGCGCGGCCTGGTGCAAGCCTATTTGATGAACGACTTTGAGGCCGCCAAGCAAGACTATGAGACCTCTCTGGCCACCAACCCCAGTGATGCCTGGGCCAGCTTGTTGTTGGGCACCACCCACGCCTTTTTAGGGCTGGGCGACAGCGCCGTGGCGCTGACCACCCAAGCGCTAACCTTGTCGCCGCTGGACCCGGTGCGCTATTTTTTCGAGTCACTGGCCGCCACTGCCTGCCTGAGCGCTGGCCAGTACAGCCAGGCCGTTGCACTTGCGCAGCAATCGCTCAAACGCAACGCGCTTCACACCTCTACCTGGCGGGCACTGGCCATTGGCAGCGCACTGGCGGGTGACGAAGCCCTGGCCCACCAAGCCGTGGGGCGGTTGCTGTCGCTGGAGCCGTCACTCACCACCCGGCAGTTTTTAAGCCGCTATCCCGGACGGGATTTGCCGCACGCCCAAACCTATGCACAGGCCCTGCGTTCAGCGGGGTTGCCGAGCTGACCTGAGTTTTCATCCCTTCATACAAAGGAATTGCCCCATGAGTCACATGTCCCAACAAGCGGGAGTTGCAGGTGTTGCAGGTGTTGCAGGCGTAGCGGGAGTCGCAGGCGTAGCCGGGGTGGCCGGTGTTGCTGGGGTAGCGGGCGTGGCGGGGCTACCCACTTACACCGGGGCCAGCGGTTCACTGGCGCTGCCCGATGCGCTGATCAAAAGTCGGGATTCGCTGGCTTACAGCACCCATGCGTTTTGGACCCAAACCACTTGGAAACCGGCGCGTTGGCAGGCCAAAACACCGCCCATTGCGGATGGCCTGCCTGCGGGTGAGCAACCGCAGCGTATCAAGCACTGGCAGCGCAATGTCGTCGGCTACCTGCTGGAGTTTGAGTTGATGCACGCTCTCTCATTCAGTGCGACAGGCGGCAACACAGCCACCATCACTGCATCGGACGGCCAACCCTTGTTCCACGCCACGCGCCCTGCGTTTAACGACTTCCGCCAGCAACTGGTGTTGGTGGACAGCTACAGCGATCTGCGGAGTGACCGGGCCAGCGAGATCGTGGCGCAGGTGCTGCCGCAGTGGTCGTTTTGGAGCTCCATCGTGGACCTGAACACCGACCGCACGCCACGCACCATTGAGTTGGTTGGCGCAGCCCTGCAATTTGCCATGCTGTGTGTGATGCGCACCAAGCACGCGCTAGCCTGCCCCCGGCCGATTGAGTATTCGGGCCTGATTCAGCCCATGATCCAAACCCCCGCTTACGCGGCCCTGCCCAGCGGCCACGCCACCGAAGCCTATATGTTTGCCACGATCATGGAAGCCTTGCTAGGGCTGGTTCCAGGGAACCCCGGAGATGCCCAAACCCAACTCCAGCTCTATCGCCAAGCCCATCGCATTGCCGAAAACCGCGTGGTGGCGGGCCTGCATTTCCCGGTAGACAGCATTGCGGGCAAGCTGCTGGGGCAAACCTTGGGGCGGTATTTCATCCACCTGTGCAGTGCTGCGACCAACTTCACGCCATCGACATTTACGGGGCCGGGCATTGGCGTTGCAGAGCCTTTGGCGGATACTGGTTTTGCAACCGATGCGGGTACGTCGCAAGGCAGTTCTCGAATTATTGCTGCCAATGCTTTGCTGAAAGAAGCCTGGAAAAGTGCCCAAACTGAGTGGCATTAAAACCATGGCCTCTACGCCCATCAACGTCGGTCCCACCACACAGATCCCTTGGGCGGGCTTGCTGTCCAGCCAACCCATTGACCCCTATCTGGTGTGGGCGGATGTAACTGGTTTGAAAGGACTCGCTACCGGGGTTGGTGTGCCCCCGCTGCTGTTTGACATTCTGGTGAAGACTGCGACCGGCACCTTTACTGCTCAAAAGGTCAACACCCAAGCTTTGCAGGCCACCATCACAGCGGGGAACCGGGCGATTTTGTGCGCGCCTCGCCTGGCCAACCCGGTCATGCAGATGGCAGCCGCTTTGCACACCATGGGCACCGAGCTATTGCCGCCGGGCCCTGACGTTTGCATCGGCATCATTGACGACGGTTGCCCGTTTTTAAGCCCCCGCTACCGCACAAACCTCAAGCACTTTTGGGATCAAGGGCGGCCTCCGGCCGGGGTTGCAAACTGGCTAGCCGGACCCACCGCGTTTGGCTACGGTCGGCAATGCGCACCCAGCCTATTGTCCGCCGCTCTGACTGAACCCACCGGTTACCAAACCATGGACTATTGGGACACGCTAAAAAATGGTGCTTCCCATGGCGCGCACCTGCTGGACGTGATCGCAGGCAACCCCAACCCGTTGAACCGCAGAACCCAACCGACCGTACCCATCACGCCGCCCGGCCTTCAACGCCCGGATAGCACCGCCCCGCTGGTGTTTGTGCAGTTGCCCCGCGAGACCGTGCGTGACACCTCGGGTGGGTCGCTGGCCAAGTACGCGCTGGACGCGGTAGCCTACATCATCAATACCGCTAAAACGCTGCACGCCAAGCGCACAGTGATTTGCTTGGCCTACGGCACGCTGGCGGGGCCGCACGATGGCACCTCGCTGTTTGAAGAGGCGCTGGATCAGCTGATTGCGGCGCACCCCGATGTCACTGTGGTGCTACCTGCTGGCAATGGGCATTTGGCTGAGACGCACGCCAGCGCCAGCCTGGCCCCTGGAAAATTCGCCACCCTGGCCTGGCGCCTGCCACCCGACAACGTGGCCGAGTCCTTCATGGAAATCTGGCTGCCGCTTACAGCAGCGCTAAAGATTGAGCTGATATCCCCCACCGGCAACAAAACTGCGGCTATACCCGGCACGGGCAGCACCCAAAACGGCGCACGGGGCATTGAATGCGCTGTGATTTACCCAAACAAGGCCGCCAACGGCACCCAACGCACGATGGCCTTGTTGGCCGTGTCTGCCACCAGCCCCAAAAGCGCCGCCTGGGCTGGCGCTGAGCACGGCAACTGGACGGTGCGTATTACCAACACCGGCAATACCGATACCGCTTTTGAGGCCTGGATAGAGCGTTGCGGCCCGCCCTTTGGCATTACCCAAGGCGGGCGGCAATCGCGTTTTACCGACACGACAGATGCCACCAACATTGCAGGCCATATTGCGCCCGACCCTGAAGGCACACTTAGCGGCATTGCAACGGGTAGCAGACCGGTCGTGGTGGGAGCGGTGCGCTCGGCCACGGGCGCGTTGTGCGATTACTCCGCAGCCTTGAGCCGAAATGCGACCCGCAACCTGTACACCACCTGGGCCGAGGAAAGCCGCGCCCACCCGGGTTTGCTGGCCCACGGCACGCTGGGCAGGCGGGTCTACCGAATGAATGGCACCAGCGTGGCGGCGGCAGTGTTGACACGGGCGATTGCGAATCTTGCCCCGCTTGCTGCATTGCCGCCTTTGCCGCCCGTGCCCACAGCAGCACCTTTGCCCACCCGACCGCCCGGTCACCGAATGCTGTACGCAAATGACAGCTTACGCAAGGGTGTCTTCGTCTTGCCCTGAACGGGTTAAAACTGAGATTTTCAGAACAAATAGTGCTTGAAGTCCCCGTCAAATATCAATAGTTAGCTCTACTATTGATAGCACACAACAGCCCAAACTGATCACCCCTGCAACGCAGCCCACATCTCCTTATCACGCTCTGCCGTCCAAATGCGCGGGTTCTTGATGCCTTTGGCTTCGTCATACGCGCGGCTGACGTCAAACGGCAGGCAATGCTCGTAAATGAACACGTGGCCGAAGACCGGGTCCATGCTTTTGCGGGTGTGGGCCATGGCGGCTTTGAGGTCCATGTTGGCCGCTGCCGCCTCTTTGCCCGCGTTGAACAAGGTGGTCACCCAGCGCTGCGTGTAGTCCAGCGCTTTGTTCACATCGGCAGTGCCCTTCATGGCCTCGCCGCGTCCGGGAACGATCGCCTCGGCACCCAGGGCGCGCAGGGCTTCCAGCGTGGCGGGCCATTCTTCCAATTGGGCATCACCGGTGTAGACACCGGCATCAAATTCGACCAAGTCACCGCTGAACAAGACCTTTTCTTCTTCCACCCAGGCAATGGTGTCGCCACGGGTGTGGCCGGGGCCGGGGTGCCAGATTTGCACGCGAACGCCGCCCAGATCCAGCGTGAGCTTGCCGGGGACTTCGTGCTTTGTGGGGTTGCCGCCACCAATCACCAAGGTCGGCCAAGTCAGGCCGGGCACACCTTCAGCACCGCGAAACAGTCGAGGGAAGCGCTCCATCTCGCTTTGCATGTCTTGCGCGCCGCGCTCGATGATGAGTTCCAGCGTGCCCTGACTGGCGATGATTTCGGTGGCGCCCTCAGCCGCGTAGGCACTAGCCCCCAACACGCGCACGGCGTGGTAGTGGGTGAGCAGCACGTATTTGATGGGCTTGTCGCTCACGGTGCGAATCTTGGCGATCAGGTCTTTGGCCATGGCAGGTGTGGCCGTGGCATCACTCACCATGATGAATTTGTCGCCAATGATCACGCCCGAGTTCGGGTCGCCTTCAGCGGTGTAGGCCCAGCAGTGCGCGCTGAGCTGCTCAAAGGTGATTTTTTTGTCCGTCAGGTCGGCTTGTGACGCAAAGGCTTTGGTGGGGGTTGGGGTAGTTTGGGTCATGGGTGTTTCCGGAATGCAAACGAGGGAGACTTTCTGAATCGTTCGCTTTAAGTTTAACTAAACGAAATCGATTACGGATTGTTGAATTCATCGATATTCAGTCGAGCACAGGAGCGTTCACCCAGTTTGCTGCGGCCTGTGCGAGGTCTTTGAGCGATTGGCTGCCGTCCAGCACCAACACCAGCGACTCACGCGCAGGGTCTTGCAGGGCATCAAACTGGCTTTGCACCAGGCTGGGTGGATAGAAGTGGTCGGCGCGCTGGGCCACCCGGCGCAGGGACTCGGTCTGGGTGATGGCCAGGTGCACAAACCGCAAGCCGGGGTTGCCCTGACGCAAGGCATTCCGGTAGCTGGCCTTGAGTGCGGAGCAGGTCAGCACCGCGCCGTTCCCGTGCTGCGCCAGTGCTTGCGCCAGACTTTGCAACCAGCCATTGCGGTCGTCGTCATTGAGGGGGATGCCTTGTTGCATCTTTTGCACGTTGGCGGAAGGGTGGAAGTCATCGCCCTCAATCAAAGGCAGGTCTAGAAGGTCGGCGAGTTGCTGACCCACGGCCGACTTGCCGCACCCGGCCACACCCATTACCACCAGATGAACGGCGCTCATGCGCGGACTTTCGTAGCCATTGCAGGAAACGCCTGCACAGCGGGCAAGGCCAGTCCGCGCTCCAACAAGGCAATCACTTCGTCAGCAAACGCCGCATAGCTCATGGTGCCTTGGGGGCGCAGCCAGGTAAAGGTCCAATTGATCATGCCAAATAACATCATGGTGAGGGCGGTCTGGTTAGTGGGGGTCACAGCCACGGGGTAGGCGCGACACAAAAATCGGGTGACGGCGGAGACCACATCGCGCTGGCGGTTCAAGATGAGTTCGCGCTGCTCGTTGGCCAAAAACTTGGTGTCGTTGAGCAGGGCCACATGGCGGCTGGCAGAGGTTTCGTACTCAGTCAAAAAACTGCGAATCAGCTCATGCAGGGCGGCGCGGTCGTCCAGGTTGCGGCGTTGCGCCGTGGCCTGGGCCAGGGCAATCAGGCTGAGCAGGCGCTGGGTGTAGCGGTCCAGCAGGTCAAACAATATTGCCTCTTTGGCACCGTAGTAGTGGTAGAGACGCGCCTTGGAGGTGCCACTGGCCGCCGCAATGTCGTTCATGCTGGCGGCGGGATAACTCTTGTCGGCAAAACACTGGGCAGCGTGATTCAGGATGTCGTCACGCTTGATCTCAAAACTTGCTGATTTGGGGCGGGCCATGGCTGGATTATCCCGCCATGGCCCGTGAGCGATTCAAGCCATCGCAATAGCCATCAATCAGCCTGCGAGTGCACGCGCTAACGGGTTAAGGCATTGCGGATACGTCGCCACCAACCCGTGTGATCCGGTTCCCACGTGAAGTAGGCCGTGCCTGCACCCCGCTCGCGGTGGCAGTCACTCCAGGACTCAATCACCACGCGCTGCCCGGCCCGCAAGTGCAGGCGCTCCCCCGCGCTCAACACCACGTCACCTTGACTATTGGCGGGGCCGCTGTGCGGACCATCCACGGTGACCCAAAGCCGCCCTTGGGTCACGCGCAGAGTGGCTGCGTCAAAACAATGCAGGGTCATGGCGCGGTCTGCCCCAAGCTTCCAACTTCCAGCTGGCTCGGTGCAAGCGGGTTGCGAGGTGAACAAAGGCGATTCAAGTGCGATTTGCGAGGTCATCAGGGTTCTCCAAGAGAGTTACCAATTCATCAGAATGGGAATGAATGATCAACCCACTCCCATTGCAAGTCCAATGAAGATCATGGACACTATTGATGCGTTTCAGGAACTAATTCACTATGCCCAGCCCATCCTCACAACCCACTCTTATGCGTACCCGCCCTATTACCGTTGGCCATCTGCGTGCCTTTGAAGCCGTCGCCCGGCACCTGAACTTTCGCGCGGCGTCTGAAGAAATGTCACTCACCCAATCCGCAGTGAGTCGTCAAATTCAGGCGCTGGAAGACGACGTGGGCGTGAGTCTTTTCTTGCGCCACACGCGTGCGGTGGAACTGACCAGTGCCGGTTCGCAACTGCTAATGGCCGTGATGCCGTCGCTGGTGCGGCTGGACGGCGCCGTGCGATTGATTCGCCGCAGTGCGGGGCGCAAAAGTGTGGCGATCACCACCTGGGCCTCGTTTGCGTCCATGTGGCTGATTCCCCGGTTGGAGGATTTTCAAAGCGAGCACCCGGATATTGACATTCGCATTGATGCGAGTGACGTGTCGGTGGACCTGGACACGACTGACATCGACGTAGCGCTTCGGTACGCGCGGCCAGCGCAGGCACCGCAAGACGCGATACGCCTGTTTGGCGAACAGCTCACGCCCGTGGCCAGCCCCTGGCTGCTGAAAAGCGGGCACGCGCTTAAAAGTGGCAAAGATTTATCGCATTTCGGGCTGATAGAAGCCAGCGACTCCCATCGCACCCAAAACCTGGAGTGGCTTACCTGGCGGCGTTGGCTGGATACCCATCACTTTGAGAAACTGGAGCCCAAGCGCTGGCTGTACTTCAACTACGCCCACCAAATTGCACAAGCGGCATTGACCGGGCAAGGCATTGCGTTGGCACGCATGCCGCTGGTGGCAGACAGTCTGGCCAGCGGGGATTTGGTCGAAATTTTGCCCAACATGCGCCTCGAATCACCCATGGTGTATTGGTTGATCGTCGGCCCACGCGCCGCTGTCAGGCCCGAAATTGTGGCGTTCTGCCACTGGCTGCAAGTGCAGGCTGCACTCACGCGAGTAGCGATTGGGGATGTGACGGACCCGGAGACGTTGGCAAACCCGGATTGATTAACTTTTTTTGCCTGAATCCTCTATTCAGGATGACGTTTGAGCAGTCGGCCTGCTCGCTGGCGCACCGCGCTACTCTTGGCGTCAATGGCCAACGCGCCATTAACAAACACCATCTCAATACCGTCTGCGCGCGCAATGGGGTTTTCATACGTCGCCACATCACGTATGCGTTGGGGGTCGAACACCACCACATCGGCAAACCAACCGGGTTGCAACTGGCCACGCTGGTGCAGGCGAAAATTGCGGGCAGACAAACCCGTCATTTTGTAAACCGCCTGCTCCAGAGAAAACAGTTGCTGATCCCGCCAATAGCGCGCCAACACACGGGGAAACGCGCCCCATAACCTCGGGTGCGGATGCTGGTCATGCGGCAAGCCATCTGAGCCAATCATGCTCAAGGGATGCTGTATGACACGCCGCACGTCATCTTCATGAATCTGGAAATAGCAGGCACCACCGGGCTGCAATTGCTGGCAGGCAGCTTTTTGGTCAATGCCCCATTCCCGCGCAATATCGATCAGCATGCGCCCTGCCATCTCAGGGTAGGGCGTTGACCAGCTCACCATGACATCAATGATTCCATCAACCAGGTCGTCACGCAACACCGTCGAGCCAGCCAGGTAGGGATAAACATCCATCGCCACACTTTGGCGCTTCGCAAGAGCTTCAATCAGCGGCAGTGTTTCAATGGTTCGGCCCCAGTTGGCCGGACCCGCGCATTTGTGATGGGAAATGATCAGAGGCACGCCCGCCTTGAAGGCCGTGTCGCCAGCCTCATGCAAGGCCTCGATGATGGTCTGCATCTCGCTGCGCAAATGCGTGGTGTAGACACCGCCAAATTCTGAGACCACCTGGGCCAGGCGCAACACCTCTTCCATGGGTGCTGCGAAGGCGGGCTCATAAAACAGGCCCGACGACAGGCCCAGCGCACCGCCTTGCAGGCACTCAGTCAGCAGGGCGCACATGCGATCAAGCTCATGCGAATTGGCCGGGCGACTCATGTCATCCATGCAAGCAAACCGAAGCGTGGTATGCCCAATCAGCGATGCCACGTTGACGGCGGGTTGTGCAGATTCCACGGCCTGCGCATAGGCTGCCATGGATGGGTAAAGAAAAGTATTTTTGCCCAATAGGTTGAGCGGAGGCAGCGGATCGGCCACTTGAAACGGGGCCAGTGAAATGCCGCAGTTGCCCGTGACAACCGTAGTGATGCCCTGCGAAACCTTGGGCAACATGTCGGGCGCGTTGAGCACAATCGCATCGTCGTGGGTGTGCACATCGATAAAGCCGGGTGAAATGACCAGCCCGTCGCAAGGGCAGCTCGTCACATCGGAAGACACCAATCCTGAGGGTAAATGTTGATGCAATTGCGAGCGCAAGTCAGAGGCCATCGCCACAATGCGGTCGCCATGCAGCATGACATCGCCAATCCAAGCGTTCGCACCACTACCGTCAACAATAAGGCCGCCAGTCAGCAAGGTAACTTGTTTCATTTGACCGCCGACCGTGCAAGATTTCCCGTCTGTGCCTCGCCCCACTCCAGCCTGGGGTGATGGCGGCTGTCGATGCCGCGCGTGGTGAGCGTCTGGTGAATATCCACCAGTCGTTTAACCGCCTTGTCACCCAGGCGCTGTGCCACCAGCACGGTCAGGATTTCGATGACCGTCAAATGCGCCAGGTAGGCTTCGGGGCCGACCGGCATCACTGGGTCAGCAGGCACATGGATGCCCAACACAATGTCGGCATGCTCGGCCAGCAGCGTGCCGGGCTGCGTGAGTGCGATCACCGTGGCACCGCGAGAGCGGGCCACATCAACCGCCTCGATCAATGAGGGCATGCCGCCCACATGAGACAAGGCGATGACCACCCCTTGCGGCCCCGTGGTGGCCGCAGAGACAAGTTGCAAATGAATATCAGGAAAAGCATTGGCCAGCAACCCCAGCCGGAACAGGCGTGCCTGCAAATCGGCCGCCATGAAGTTTGAGGTGACACCAACCCCATAACAGTCGATGCGGGTGGCTTGCGCCACCGCATCTGAAGCCGCTTTAACAGACTGGACATCCAGATGGGCCTGCACACCGTTGACCGCAGCAGCGGCACCCCGTGTCACTTTGGAAATGACTTCAACCACGTCATCGTCCAGTCGCACACGCCGATTCAGTGGCGAGCCACCGACGGCAAGCTCTTGGGCCAGCGCCATTTTGAATTCGCGCAGACCCGGATAGCCCAAGTCACGACAGGTGCGCATGATGGTGGGCACTGAACAGTTGGCGCGCTGGGCCAAGACCTCGAAGGGCTCACCCACCACACGCTCGGGGTCTTCCAAAATGAGCGCCAGCACACTGCGCCGCGCCGTGGATGCACTTTCAATGAGGTCAGCAATTTTTTGCAACACGCCAGAGGTCATGAAGTCACTCATCAAAAGCAGGTCACGATAGCATCACAGACGGTATAGCTTTCATTCACCAGCGGCATCCAGCGCCATTTGTCAAACGTGGTGCAGGGGTGTGAAATACCCAGGCACACCAGGTCACCCACTTGCAGACTCTCACTGACCGGGTCGGTCCAGCGCAGATAGGCGTGCTGATCGTTGAGCCCGGCAATCGTCCAGTCCGCAGGAGCTTGCTGCAACTCGCGTGTGCCGCGCTTGCAGAACAATAGCGTGGACGGCATTTCCTGGTCATAGGAAATATCACGTTTGCCGACGGTCAAAATCGCCAACCCAGGTTCAGGCCGGGACTGCACCGCAGCCCATACTTCAAGTGCCGCATGCAGCCCGTCTGCGCAGCCAATGCGGGAGGCGATGGCACTCATCATGCGTTTGTAGTTGCCCTGGTCATGCGTCACATAACAGCCTGAGCGCAGCAAGCCCCGCACCGGGCGACTCAAGCGCGGGGCGAGGTGCGTGGCAACCAGGTCAAAAATGGCAGAGCCACCCGCCGTGATCAGGATTTCCTCATGTTCAAACAGGTCTTGCGCATCGCATGCCTTGGCAATATCAGTCATGCGCTGCATCAGCCTTGCGGCATAGGGTTCATCGTCCTCAGTCTTGCCAGAGGCAGCCAGCCCCTCATAACATTCAATACCCACCAGCCTCACCGCCGGGCTGGCGTTTAAGCGTATCGCCAAAACCAACGCCTGGTCGTGGTCACGGCAGCCACTTCGCGCACCGGGCACCCCCATTTCAAGCAGCACCTCAAACGGCTCAATGTTGGTCTGTGCAGCAAACCAGGTTTCAATCAGTTGAAGCTGCGCCACGGAATCCACCAGAAACACCACGCGCAGCCCGGCATGGGTTTGCTTAATATCAGCAATGCCCTGCAAGTCGATGGGGGTGAACACCTGGTTGGCGATCAGGCAGCGTTGCGCACCCGCCGTCACGCCCATGCGAAGTTGCGTGACCGTGGCAAAAGTCAGACCCCATGCTCCGGCATCCAGCTGACGCTGAAACAACTGCGGTGACATGGTGGTCTTGCCATGGGGGGCCAAGCCGATGCCTCGCGTAGTGGCAAATTGCTGCATCCATTGAAGATTGTGTGCGAGTGCGTCGCGACGGATCACCGCCAGTGGCAATGGCAAATCACCATTCAACACGTTCCAGCCCTGCTGTCCAATGACTGAGCGACGCAGTGGCGCACTGTGGTGGGGAAAGCCTTTGAACGAGGCGTCGATCACGGGGTCCAGAATATCTTGCAAAGTCATGGTGTTTTGTTGAAATCAATATCGTCACGCAGGCAGGCTTTGAAGCGTCCATGCCCCAGGTCCTGCAACGGTGGGATGGTTTGTGCACATGCCTCAAGGGCAAAGGGGCAGCGCGTGCGAAACACGCAACCCGAGGGCGGATTGACCGGGCTTGGCATATCACCTTTCAGTGGCACATAAGCAGTCTTAAGCGTCGGGTCAGGCTTGGGAGATGCCGCCAGCAAGGCCTGGGTGTAGGGGTGCAGGGGCCGTTCAAACAGTTCGGCGGTTGGTGCCACCTCCATCACACGGCCCAAGTACAGCACGACCACCCGGTCACACAGGTATTCGACCACGTCAAGGTCGTGCGAGATGAACAGCATGGTGAGCGACAGGCTATCCCGCAGATCACAGAGCAAGTTGACCACTTGCGATTGAATGGACACGTCCAGCGCGGAAAGCGGCTCATCGGCCACGATGAACTCGGGCTCCACGGCCAGCGCACGTGCCACGCCAATACGCTGTCTCTGACCACCTGAGAACTCATGCGGGTAGCGGTTGGCGTGCTCGGGCCGCAGGCCGACTAGCTCCAGCAGCTCGGCAATACGCTGGTCGCGAGCGGCCTTGCCTTTGGCAAGGCCGTGCACCTGCAAGGCCTCACCCAGAATGTCCCCAATACGCATCTTGGGGTTCAACGAGGCATAAGGGTCCTGAAAAATCATTTGCAGCTTGCTGCGCAAGGCACGCATACGGCTAGCGGATACCTTGCCCAGATCCTCGCCCCGGTACAGCACCTGCCCCGAGGTCGCATCGATCAGCCTCAGCAGCGACCGGCCAATGGTACTTTTGCCAGAGCCAGACTCACCGACCAAGCCCAAAGTCTCACCCTTCTGAATGGCAAACGACACCTCATTCACGGCACGCACGGGTCGGGCAGAAGACCCAAAATTCTTGGTCAGTGCGATGACTTCAATCAATGGCACAGACGATGTCATTCCTTCTGACCTTCTCGTTGCAGTCATGCTTTCACCTCTTGCGTGACTGCACCTGATGGGATTCTCGGCAAGATGCACCGGGCACTGCGGCCATCATCATCCACGCTCAAAGCGGGCATGGCCTCCCGGCACGCGGCAATCGCCTGGTCACAACGCGGCTCAAAGGCACAGCCGGGTGGTGGTGCCAAGGGGCTGGAGACCTGGCCGCGAATGGCATAGAGGCGCTTTTTCCCATCGATCAGCACGGCACGTCGGCGTTGCTGGCTGGGCAAACAGGCCAGCAAGCCTTGTGTGTAGGGATGTTGTGGCTGCGCAAACAAGGGGTGCACGGGCGCAGTCTCAACAATGCGCCCGGCATACATCACGGCCACCTCATCCGCATGGTGCGCCACCACGCCCAGGTTGTGGGTGATGAACAAAATGCTCATGCCCGTATCAGCCTGCAAGCGGCGCATCAACTCCAGAATCTGCGCTTGTATCGTCACGTCCAGCGCGGTAGTGGGTTCATCCGCTATCAATAATTTGGGGTCACAGGCCATGGCCAGCGCAATCATCACGCGCTGGCGCATGCCCCCTGAAAGTTGGTGCGGGTATTCCTTCACGCGTTGAGCAGCTGCCGGAATTTCAACCATCTCCAGCAAACGCAAAGCCTGAGCCAATGCACGGGCCGAATCCATATGTTTGTGCAGTCTCAGTGACTCGGCAATCTGCTCGCCTATCGTTAAGACAGGATTCAGCGACGTCATGGGCTCCTGGAAGATCATGGCGATCTCGTTGCCACGAATCGACTGCATCCTCGGCTCAGGAAGTTGCAACAAGTCAAGTGTCTCTCCGCTTGCGTTGGTGTAGAGCGCCTGACCAGTAACACGAGTAGCAGCCGTGCGCGGCAGCAGGCGCATCAGAGTCAGGCTGGTCACCGATTTGCCTGAGCCTGACTCACCCACCAACGCCGTGGTCTTGCCAGGGCGAATATTGAAGCTCACATCAGCGACCGACTGAATCACACCTTCATCCGTGCTGAAGGAGGTACTCAGGTTGCGAACCTCCAGCCGTTGAGCAGGGACAGTGACAACTGAATGAGGGTAATTTGAAGTCGAAGCGTTCATAGGCGTAGCTTCACATCGACTTCTTGAGACGCGGATCCAACAGGTCTCGAATGCCATCACCCAACAACTGCAATGACAACGCCGTGATGATGATGGCCAAACCCGGAAACAGCACAATCCACAACGCTTGGTGCGCATACTGCTGGCTGCCCGCCACCATGGTGCCCCAAGTGGGGATTTCTGGGGGTACGCCCACCCCCAAGAACGATAACGCCGCCTCAGCCAAGATGGCATAGGCAAAGATAAAGGACGCTTGAACCAGAATAGGTGACATCAGGTTGGGCAAGATGTGCCGCCACAAAATACGCCAGGTGGACACACCCACCGCCCGTGCCGCCTCCACAAACAGCAATTCCCGAACCACCAGCGTAGACGCCCGCACCACTCGCGCCACACGGGGTGTGTAAACCAGCACCAGGGCAAACACCACATTCAGCATGGAGGGGCCCAGAATGGCCACCAGAGCAATGGCCAGCAGGATATCGGGGAACGACATCATGGCATCCACCACCCGGCTGATGGGGGCGTCCAGCCGACGGAAGAAACCGGCCATCAAACCCAAGAGCGTCCCGAAGGTGATGGAACCCACAGCGGTTAGCGCGGCAATAGTGAGCGAGTAGCGTCCGCCAAACGCAATGCGGGCCAGCAGATCTCGCCCCAGTTCATCAGTCCCCAGCTTGTGTGTGGAAGAAGGTTGCGAGAGACGCTCGCTGACTGCCGTGTCGTTGGGGTCAAACGCCGTCACCACACTGGCAAACAACGACATCAACACTACCAAGGTCAACGCAATGGCGGCCACCAGCACAATGCGACGGCGAAACAGCTTCTTGAGAATGAGGGGCATTTGAAAGTGAATCGGCATGGAAAGCTGACTCAATATCTCACGCGCGGATCAACCACGGTGTAGAGCAGATCCACTGCAAAATTAATCACCACATAGATGGCGGCCACGACCAGCAAGGCCCCCTGAATCACAGGGTAGTCACGGCGCAGTACGGCGCTAACGACTAGGTTGCCCACGCCGGGCAAGCCAAATACAGTTTCTGTTACCACGGCTCCGCCAATCATCAAAGCCACGGTCAACCCAATCACGGTGACGATGGGAACCAGCGCGTTGCGCAGCGCATGTTTGAGCACTACTACAGGCTCCGACAACCCTTTGGCACGGGCCGTGCGCACGTAATCTTCGCCCAATACATCGAGCATGGAGGCGCGGGTAAAGCGGATGATGAGCGCAGAGTTCAGCACCCCCAAAACTACAGCAGGCAACACCAGCGAGTGGAGTCGCTGCCAGATCAGTGCCCCCGGATCGCCATACCCGG
>JANOLC010000644.1:0-11649 GCA_031419575.1 Burkholderiales bacterium
TTGTACCGCTACTCACCCGATGGCCCATGCGTCCGCATGACGGATGGCTATGCCGTCACCAACGGGCCCACCTGGTCGCTCGACGGCCGTACGCTGTTTTTCAACGACACAGTGGCGTCGCGCGTCTTTGCGTTTGACCACAACATCGCCACCGGCGCGCTGACCCGCAAACGCCTGTGGCTGAGCTTTACCTCTGGTGACGGTTACCCCGACGGCATGACCACCGACGCAGCGGGCCGCCTGTGGATTGCACACTGGGGCGCGGGTTGTGTGACCTGCCATGACCCGTTGAGTGCGGCCGAGTTGGCACGCATCAGCCTACCCACCAGCCACATCACCAACTGCGCGTTTGGCGGGCCGGATTTGCGCACCCTGTTCATCACCAGCGCCTGCAGTGGCTTGAGCGATGCCCAACGTGCAGCCCAGCCCCTGGCCGGGGGACTATTCAGCGTGCCGATGAACTGCGAGGGCTTGGCTGCCACCGCCTTTGCGGGTTGACAGCATTTTGGCAGTGCGGGTGTTGCTGCAATAAATGTAGCAAACTATCAATATTTGACGGGGACTTTAGGCAATTTTTACTCTCAATTTTCCTCAACCCGCCTTGCGCCCCGTCTCAAACACCCGCTGCAACACGCAGAACACAAACAGCAGCGCACCAATCACGATGCGGGTCCACCAGGAACTTAAAGACCCGTCAAACATGATGAGTGACTGGATGATGCCCAGCGTCAGCACGCCGAACAAGGTGCCAAACACATAGCCCACCCCGCCACTGAGCAGCGTGCCGCCAATCACCACAGCGGCAATGGCGTCCAGCTCCAGGCCCACAGCGTGAAGGCCGTAGCCCGACAGCATGTAAAAGGTGAACACCACACCGCCCAGCGCGGCGCAAAACCCGCTCAGCGCATACACCAGCACGGTGGTGCGGGCAACGGGCAGGCCCATCAGCACGGCCGAGTGCTCCGACCCGCCAATGGCGTACACCGTGCGGCCAAATTCCGTGAAGTGCGCCATAAAAACGGCCACGCCCAGCACCACCAAGGCCAGCACCGCGCTGATGGACAGCATGGCTTTGTCACCCCACAGGTGGATGCGGGTTTGGGCCAACAGGGTGTAGGCCGGGTCGGTGATGCTCACAGAATCAATGCTGATGAGGTAACACATGCCCCGCGCCAAAAACATGCCCGCCAGCGTGACGATAAACGGCTGCAGTCGAAAGCGCTGAATCAGCCAGCCCATGAAAGCACCAAACAGCGTGCCCAAACACAGCACCAGCGGCATGGCCAGCCACAAGTTCCAATGCGCGTGCTCCACCAGCTTGGCCAGAACAATGGTGCTGAGGGCCACCACGGAGCCGACGGACAGATCGATTCCCCCTGTCAGGATGACAAAGGTCATGCCCACGGCAACGATCACCAGAAAGGCATTGTCAATCAGCAAGTTCAGGAAAGCCTGCGCCGAAAAAAACCCGGTGTAAGACAAGGAACCATAGGCCGACATCGCCAGGAACAAGGTCACCGTGGCCGCCAGCGGCACATATTTGCGGGCCAGTTTCATGACTTGATCCCCTGATGACCCGCAGGAGCGGGGCGCACCACCCAACCGTGCACCGCACTTCTAAATTCAGCCGACTGCATGAGCATGACCACAAAAACCACCGCCGCTTTCACCACCAAGTTGATCTCTGGCGGCACACCAATGGAATAGATCGTGCTGGTTAGCGTCTGAATGATGAGCGCCCCAATCATGCTGCCCGCCAGGCTGAAGCGCCCGCCCGTCAGCAAGGTGCCACCCAGTGTGACGGCCAGAATGGCATCCAGCTCCAGCAGATTTCCCGCGTTGTTGCCGTCCGCACTTTTGACGTTGGAGCTGATGATCAAGCCCGCAATGCCCGCCGTCAGGCCGCAAAACGCGTAAACGCAGATGCTGATCAAGCGCTCCCGCACACCGGCCAGCCGCGCCGCTGCGGGGTTGATGCCAATGGCCTGAATGAACAGGCCCAGCGCCGTGCGGGTCACCGCCAAGTGCATGGCCAGGTAAACCGCAGCGGCAATGAACAGGGCAAACGGTAAGCCCCACAAATAGCCGCTGCCAATGTAGAAATACGGCGGGTAATACACCGTGACAATCTGGCCGTCGGTGAGCAACTGGGCCACGCCCCGTCCCGCCACCATCAGGATCAGCGTGGCAATGATGGGCTGCAGGCCAATTTTGGCAACCAGCAAGCCGTTCCATAAACCGCAGGCCAGAGCGGTGAGCAAGGCGCACACTATCGCCAACCACATGGGGAAACGGCTGATGTGCTGGGCCACGCCATCAGTGATCACCAGCTTGCCGCCCACCATCAGCGCCGCTACTGCCGCTGCAATCGCCACCGTGGCGCCAACCGAAATGTCAATGCCCCGCGTGGCAATCACCAGCGTCATACCCAACGCGGTGAGCATCAGGGGGGCCGAGCGGTTCAGGATGTCAATCACGCTGCCATACAGGTGGCCATCACGCCATTGCACCACCCAAAACCCGGGGTTCAAGCTGGCGTTGACCGTCAAAATCAGCAGCAGGGTGACTACGGGCCACAACAAAGGGTGGCTGCGAAGGGATTTCAAATTCATCATGCCTCTTGCCCCGCAATCAATGCATACACCGCCTGCTCCGGCGTACCGGCGGGCAGCTCGCCCACCTTGGCGTGGTCACGCATCACCACAATGCGGTCTGAGAGGCGAACCACTTCCTCCATCTCCGATGAGATGAATAAAACCGCCATCCCCTGTTTGGCCAGCATCAGTATTTCGTTCATGATTTCTTGCTTGGCGGCAATGTCAATGCCGCGTGTGGGTTCGTCCAGAATCAGCAGGCTGGGTTCAGTTACCAGCCAGCGGGCCAGCACGGCCTTTTGCTGATTGCCGCCCGAAAGCTGGCCAATGGGGGTGTCAACATGATGGGTCTTGATGCCCAACAACTTGACGTAATGCAGGGCCATCTCAGTTTGGTTGGCCGGAGAAATACACGGCCACAAACCCTGACGCGCCTGCAAAGCCAAGGCAATATTTTCGCGAACCGAGAGCTCACCAATAATGCCCTCGGCCTTGCGGTCTTCGGGGCAAAAGCCCAGTCCCAAACGGATGGCATCCACAGGCGAATCCAAAGCTTGCGCCTTGCCTGAGATAGCAACGGTGCCGTGGTCGCGCGCATCAAGCCCGAACAGTAACCGGGCCAATTCGGTTCGCCCGGAGCCCAACAAGCCCCCCAGGCCCACCACCTCGCCCCGGCGAATTGTCAGATCCAGGGGTTTGACGTAACCCGCTCGGGCCAGACCCGTGGCTTGCAGCAGCACGGGCTGTTGAGCCGCAATGGCATCACGCGCATCTGCTGTGGCTGCGCTGGCCACCATCTCGCGCCCCACCATGGCGGCAATCAGTGCCGAATGTCCCAAGTCTTGCGTCAGATGCTCGCCCACCATCTCGCCATTGCGCAAGACCGTGATGCGGTCGCACAGGGCATACACCTGGTCCAGAAAATGGGTGACAAACAGAATCGCCATGCCCTTGTCGCGCAGCAGGCGCAGCGCACCAAACAAGCGCTCTACCTCTTCGTCGTCCAGGCTGGAGGTGGGCTCATCCAGAATCAAAACCTGCGCCGAAATGCTGAGCGCGCGCGCAATGGCCACCATCTGCTGAACCGCCACCGAGTAGCTGTTCAAGGTCTGGGTCACGTCAATGCTCAGATTCAGCCGCGCCAGCATGGCAACCGACTCGCGGCGCATCAACGCCCAGTCAATCGACCACGCACCCAACGCACCCCGGCGCGGGTAGCGACCGGCAAAAATATTCTCTGCAACCGACAAGTTGGGGCAAAGGTTGACCTCTTGGTACACCGTGCTAATGCCCAGGCGCTGCGCGTCCATGGGCGATGTAGCGCGAATGGCTTGGCCGTTCAGGCGCATTTCTCCGCTATCAGCCGGGTACACCCCGGTCAGCACCTTGATCAGCGTTGATTTTCCAGCGCCGTTTTGCCCCATCAGGGCGTGTACCTCCCCAGGAAACAGGCGCAGGCTGACGCCACCCAGGGCCTGCACACCCGCAAAATGCTTGGAGACCTGGCTCAGTTCCAATACGGCCGCTACCGTCGAGAACGTCGAGACCGGGCTTTTCCCCTTTGAAGAAGTCTGGTTTGTCATACCGCTTACCAAATTAAAAAAAGCAAGCCGCACTGCGGCTTGCCTTAAACCTTCACACCTGACCTACTCACCACTTCAACTGATTCAATACTGGCGGCTCGGAAACTCTTTGGCTGCGGTTTCCATGGGGTAAACGCCATCTTTGCCGATGATGCGCCGTGCCACCGTTTTGCCAGCCGCAATGTCTTTGGCCGTGGCCATCACCAGAGGGCCGAGCAATGGGCTGCACTCCACGCTCACATTGAGCTTGCCTGCAATCATGGCTTCAAACGCACCCTTCACGCCGTCCACTGAAATGACCAGAATGTCTTTGGCGGGTTTCATGCCAGCTTCTTCAATGGCCTGAATCGCACCAATGGCCATGTCGTCGTTGTGTGCGTACAGCACATTGATCTTCTTGCCCTCAGCCTTGAGGAAAGCTTCCATCACTTCCTTGCCCTTGGCACGGGTGAAGTCACCTGTTTGCGAGCGGATGATCTTGATACGTGGCTCGCCCTTCACCGCGGCTTCAAATCCTTTTTTGCGGTCAATGGCGGGGGCAGAGCCGACTGTGCCTTGCAGTTCGACCACGTTGATGTCGCCCTTGAGGGTTTTGGCGCGTTCAACCAGCCACTGGCCGGCCATTTCACCTTGTTTGACAAAGTCAAAACCAATGTGCGTGGCGTACAGCGATGTGTCTTTGGAATCGACCGAGCGATCCATCAAAATCAACGGAATCTTGGCGTCTTTAACTTCCTTCAGCACGGTGTCCCAGCCGGACTCCACCACGGGGGCCAGCGCAATCACGTCCACCTTTTGGGCGATGAACGAGCGCAGGGCCTTGATCTGGTTCTCCTGCTTTTGCTGGGCATCCGAGAATTTCAAATCAATGCCAGCATCTGCCGCCGCTTTTTTCATTGAATTGGTATTGGCGGTACGCCACTCACTCTCCGCGCCGATTTGCGAGAAACCGACCACGATTTTCTTTTGCGCAAACGCGCTCAAAGGCAAGGTACCAACCAACGTTGTAGCAACGCCAGCGGCAATCAGGGTACGTCTTTTAAAAGTCATCAATATCTCCTCATGTAATGCATTGAACGGGAACCAAAACTGGCCATGAAAGCTTGGGGCATCGCCCGTGGTCAACGCCTCAAATCAACTTCGTTTTCAGCCACTGAACCGATGGGTCAGCCCTAAAACCTGGCGAATGCTACGGGTATTACTTATATCTATCCAATAGAAGTTTCGATCTGATTGATATGCAATTGCGGATTAATACAAACCCTGACAGGGCTTACCAGTAATAGAAAACCGTTTGATTTAATCTGCCGGACAAATGACGCACATCAATTCTTGTGCTGAGTAATTCACTATTAAGATGTCTAATTTCAGTGAAATATGCAACTCATTTCGTCAAATGATGCTGCATTCATCAATTCATTTGGAATTCGCCATGCGCCTGCCCAACCCCTACCGCCCTGAAGCTGCCACCGTTGCCCATCGCCTGGGCGCTTTGGACCATGTCCTGGACTGGGCGGCTGCTGCCAAAACCGCTATGCCCTGGGTGCACGCCGTGCGCCAGAGCCCGCCGCCGTTTTGGGCGATGGAAAGCCTGCTCAAGGAATACCCCATTTCCAGCGCCGAAGGTCTGGCCCTGATGCGCCTGGCCGAGGCGCTATTGCGCGTGCCCGATGTCGAGACCGCCATAGCCCTGACCGCTGACCAGCTCGGCCGCGCGGACTTTGACAGCGCGGGCGACAAAGCGCTGGCCCGTTTGAGCAGCACGGCGATTGCGATGAGCAAGAAGTTTTTGCCGCAATCCGCTCGGCCAGAGGAGGAGAGCATGGGCCTGCTGGGAAGACTGGGTGCGCGCTCCGTCGTGGCCGCCACCCTGCGTGCAGTGCAGTTGCTGGGCCACCAGTTTGTGTTGGGCCAGGCCATCGGCGAGGCAATGGGCGAGGCTGCATCAAGCAAACGAAAAATCAAAAACCTGCGCTACAGCTACGACATGCTGGGCGAAGGCGCACGCACCGACGCCGATGCGCTGAAGTACCTGGCAAGCTACCAGAATGCTATTCAATCCATAGCTAAAGACGCAATATCCACGGGGACTTGTGAGCGAAATGATGGCATATCCATCAAGCTCAGCGCCCTGCACCCACGCTACGAAGACGCGCAAAAAACCCGTGTGATGACTGAGTTGATTCCCCGCGTGTGGGGCCTGTGCGAGCAGTCGGCCCGCGCCAACATCAACCTCACGATTGACGCCGAGGAAGTAGACCGCCTGGAGCTGTCACTCGACGTGTTCGACGCGCTGGCCGCCAAGGTGGCAGAGCACCATCCGCAGTGGCGTGGTTTTGGCCTGGCCATGCAGGCCTACCAGACGCGCGCGCTGGAGCTCATCGAGCACATCGCCGCATTGGCCCGTCAACACAAAATCCGTCTGATGTGCCGCCTGGTGAAAGGGGCGTATTGGGATGCCGAAATCAAGCGAGCGCAGGAGATGGGCCTGCCCCATTACCCCGTATTCACCCACAAACACCACACTGACATTTCCTACCTGGCGTGCGCCCGCGCGCTGCTGAATGCGCCCGATGCGATTTACCCCCAGTTCGCCACGCACAACGCGGCCACTATTGCCGCAATCCTCCAAATGGGTGCCAAGTCAGGCGCACAGTTTGAACTACAGAGATTGCACGGCATGGGCGAAGGCGTGTACCGCGAGGTGCTCAAAAACCCACTGATCGCCTGCCGCGTCTACGCCCCCGTCGGCGCTCACAAGGATTTGCTGGCCTACCTGGTGCGACGCCTGCTGGAGAACGGCGCCAATTCGTCATTTGTGCACCAGTTGGCCGATGAGTCGGTGGGCATGGAAGAACTGCTGATTTCACCCCTTCGGTTGGAGGCAGAACCGTCTTTGCCGCTGCCGCTGGACCTATTTGGCCCGGCCCGCAAAAACAGCGCCGGGCTGGACCTGACGGTCGAATCCATGCGCGCGCCCTTGGCAGCCGCCTACCAGAGCGTTGAAGTGCCTGTCGTGCCCATTTTTGACATAAAACAGATCACAAGTCCCCTTGCCATAAGCAAAGTTTGCTATCAAACCTGGAGCAAGACGGATGTTGCCCGGCGCGCCGCAATCCTGCGCCGTGCCGCCGGCGCACTGGAAAACCAGCTGCCCAAGTTCTGCGCGCTGCTCGTCAAAGAAGCCTTCAAAACCTGGGGTGACGCGGTAAGTGAAGTGCGCGAGGCGGTGGACTTCATGCGCTACTACGCCAATGAGGCTGAACGCATCATGGCCCCTATCGCCATGCCCGGCAATGGTTTCGGCATGACCGGTGAAAGCAACGAACTGCGCCTGATCGCGCGCGGCCCCTGGGTCTGCATCAGCCCGTGGAACTTTCCGCTCGCAATCTTTATGGGCCAGGTCGCCGCCGCGCTGGCCACAGGCAACACCGTGCTGGCCAAACCCGCCGAGCAGACCCCAGGGGTGGCGCTGGAAGCGGTCAAGCTGCTGCACACAGCAGGTGTACCCGAAGGCGCGCTGCAACTGCTGCATGGCCCCGGCGAAACCGTAGGCGCGGCGCTGGTGGCCGCCCCCGGCGTGGCGGGTGTGGTGTTCACTGGTTCCACCCAGGTCGCCAAAATCATCCACCGCACGCTGGCCGCCAAGGATGGCCCTATCGTCCCGCTGATTGCGGAGACCGGCGGCATCAACGCCATGGTGGTGGACAGCACCGCCCTGCCCGAGCAAGTGGTGGACGCGGTAGTTCAATCAGCGTTCAGAAGCGCAGGCCAGCGATGTTCGGCGCTGCGGTTGCTGTGTGTGCATGAGCAGATTGCGGATCATGTGATTGAGATGATTCAAGGCGCGGCGCAAGAACTGGTGTGCGGCGACCCGGCGAACCTGGCCACCGATGTGGGGCCGGTGATTGACGCAGAAGCGTTCGAGGGAATCCAAAAGCACCTTCAACGCCTGAGTTCGGCATCAAATGTGGCTAAAGTCCCCGTCAAATATTATAAATATGCTACAAAAAATGTAGCAAATCTAATCACACCGCAGATTTTTGAAGTCAGCGCCATTGCCGATGTGCAGCAGGAGATCTTCGGCCCCGTGCTGCACATCGTGCGCTGGAGCGGTGACCCCCTAGTCGTGATCGACCAGATCAACGCGCTCGGTTATGGCCTGACGATTGGCATCCAGACCCGCATCGACTCCCGCGCCCAAGCCCTGGCCAGAGCCGCCCATGTGGGCAACGTCTACATCAACCGTAACCAGATTGGCGCGGTCGTTGGTGTACAACCGTTTGGCGGCGAAGGTTTGAGCGGCACCGGGCCCAAGGCCGGCGGGCCGCACTACCTGTATCGCTTTTGTGCCGAGCAAACCGTCACGGTGAACACAACGGCAGCGGGGGGAAATGTGCAGCTAATGGCTTAAGGCTATTCCTGCATGGTTGCATCCATCGGCTTGGCCAGCATCCATACGTCTTCTGATACTGAGGGTTTTGTGCCAGCGATCTGGCAGCGACAATGCTCAGTTGAATACAAACAACAACCCAGGCGGCGGCACCTCAGTGACCCGACGCCGTCAATGCCCCACCTGCCTGCGCGCCCACACCGCCTGCATTTGCCACTGGGTCACCTCTGTCAACAACCAAGTCGAAGTAGTGGTCTTGCAGCATCCCAAGGAAGTTGACCACGCCAAAGGCAGCGCGCGCTTGCTTCATTTGAGTCTGCAACACAGCCAACTGGTCGTCGGCGATGTGTTTGATACGGTGGTGTTGCAAGACTTGTTGACCGGGTCACCCGGTGCAGTTCGGCACACCCTGTTGTTGTACCCGGAACTGCCGCAAGACCTTGCCTCGGGATTGGCGGCGGCACCGGTCTTGTCTGTCGCGGGTTTGGCTGATCCAACGACATTGCGGTTGGTGGTGTTGGATGGCACTTGGCGTAAAAGTCGCAAGATGCTTTTTCAAAACCCGCTATTGCAGCAATTGCCAAGGCTGACGTTAGGCGACTTGGCACCGTCGCGGTATTTGATTCGCAAAGCGCGCCGGCCCGATCAGCGCTCGACGTTGGAGGCCGCTTGCGCGGCCTTGTCCCAATTGGAGTGCAACGCATCCAAATACCAGCCCCTGCTGACGGCGTTTGACGGTTTTGTAGCGCAGCATGCCGCCAACAGACACCGCTAGGCACCCGTTAAGATCCACCACCATTCCAAATACTCGGAGACTTCCATGACCTTGACTCAACTTAGCCGCCTGCTGTTTCGCATTGCCGCACCTATCGCCATACCCATCGCCTTGACTTGCCTGAGCGTGCAAGCCATGGCGCAGGCTTACCCCAACAAAGCCATCAAATTTGTCGTGCCCTTCCCAGCTGGCAGCGCCACCGACGCCGTGGGCCGCATCGTCGCGCAGGCCATGGGTGATGCGTTGGGGCAAGCCGCTACGGTCGAGAACAAGGCTGGAGCCAACGGCATTTTGGGTGCCGAGGCCGTCAAAGCTGCAACCGGTGATGGCTACACCTTTTTGGTCACCACCAGCACCACGCAAGCCGCCAACGTCAGCCTGTACAAAAAGTTGCCCTATGACCCGGTGAAAGACTTCACCCCCATTGGCAAGATTGGCGAAACCGGCTTCATTCTGATGGTGCGCAGCGAATTTCCCGCCAAAGACATGAAGGAATTCATCGCCTATGGCAAAGCCAACCCCGGCAAGATGGCTTATGGCCATGGCTCGTCAGGCTCGCTGGTGTCTGCCGCATTGCTGGGTCAAATGGCGGCGCTGGACACGGTGAGCGTGCCGTACAAGGGCATCCCCCCAGCGCTGACAGATTTGCTGGGCGGGCAGTTGCAGTTTGCGTTTGCCGATGTGGGCAACGCCGTGTCGCAAATGAATGGGGGGCGGCTCAAAGGCCTGGGCATCACCACCGCCCGCCGCGCGGGCAAGGCACCGCAGGTGCCCCCGATTGGTGACACCGTGAAAGACTACGCGGTTGGTGCCTGGTTTGGTTTGATGGCGCCCGCCAATTTGCCGCCTGAGGTGTTTGCCAAAGTGCAGTCCACGTTTCTGGCGGTGATGGCCAAGCCCGAGGTACGCGAGAAGATTCAAAACGCCGGTATCGATATGGACGTGCAGGACTCCGCCCAACTGGCCAAGACCATTGACGGCGAGATCAAGAAGTGGTCGGTGTGGGTCAAAGCCGCCAACATTTCACCCGAATAAGAACAAAATAAGCCTCAAGTCCCCGTCTTTACTCAATAGTTAGCTATCATTTTTGATAGCCTTCAAATGACAATCCCAATCCAAAGTACCGCCACGGACGGCGCCTTGGCGGGCATTCGTGTCATCGACATGACGGGTGTGGTGCTGGGTCCCTACGCCACACAAATTTTGGGTGACTACGGCGCGGACATTATCAAAATCGAGCCCCCCGGGGGCGACATCATGCGCCACGCCGGGCCGATGAAACACCCCGGCATGGGCCACATTTTCATCAACGCCAACCGTAACAAACGCTCGGTGGTCCTGGACTTGAAGCAACCAGGCGATCGCGCCCGCCTGCTGCAACTGTGCGCCACGGCTGACGTGCTGGCCTTCAACATCCGCCCGGCCAGCATGGCACGCCTGGGGCTGTCCTGGCAGGCCGTGCAGGCGGTCAACCCCAAGCTCATTTACGCCGGTGCCTATGGCTTCAGCGAAGGTGGGCCGTATTCCGACTGGCCCGCCTATGACGACTTGATTCAGGGCGCCGCCTGCATTCCCTGGCTGATGACGCAAAGCGGCAGCCCCGAGCCGCGCTACGTGCCCGCCACCTTTGCCGACCGCGTCACCGGGCTGAACCTGGTGCACGCCATCATGGCTGCGTTGTTGGCGCGGGTGCGCACCGGGCGCGGCCAAAGCGTGGAAGTGCCCATGTTTGAATGCCTGCTGCAGTTTGTACTGGGGGAGCACTTGGGCGGCGAAACCTGGCAACCGCCGATTGGCCCCATGGGCCACAGCCGCATGCTGGCCCCCAACCGCAAGCCCTACCAGACGCGTGACGGCCACGTGTGTGCCTTGATGTACAACGATTCGCACTGGCAAGCGTTTCTGACACTGGTGGGCCAAGGCGAACTCTTCAAGACCGATGCCAGGTTAACCACACAAGCCGCGCGCATCACCCACATCGACGCGTTGTATGGCCTGGTGCAGCAACACATGCGTTCGCAGGGCACCGCCTATTGGCTGAAGGAGTTGGCGGCGCGTGACATCCCCGTGATGCCGATGATGAAACTCGACGACCTGCTGACCGACCCCCATTTAGCAGCCACCGGAGCCTGGCTGGACATGGACCATCCGCTAGAAGGCCGCCTGCGCCAGTTGCGCCCCCCCGTGCGGATGAGCGATACGCCCACCGGGCTGTTTCGCCCTGCTCCCCGGCTGGGTGAGCACACCGCTGAGGTGTTGGCTGAACTGGGCTGATCGGTAAAAATCTTCTGGTTTGTTTTGCAA
>JANOLC010000645.1:0-7843 GCA_031419575.1 Burkholderiales bacterium
GTCGTTGGGGTAGTTGGCCAGCACCAGGGCCACACGCTTATCGCTATTTTTTTTATAGCGCAAGCTGCACCAGCGACGGGCGGTAGCGGCCACAAAGGCTATACGTTCTAGTTCCGGCTGGTAGCGCACCACGTCGATCTCCGCGCGCTCGCAGCGCCAGGCCAGGCCCTTGAAGCTGATGGGCCGGGTGCCAATGCGGCCGTCCACTTCGGGCAGTACGATTTGCATGGCCAGGTCGCGCGGGGTGAGGCCGTGCGGGTCGTCTTGCCACTGGGCTTGCGAGCAGCCCGCGGTAATGAGCTGCAACACCGGTGCATCGCCTGCTAACAGCACGGGCAGTACGTCGGCACCGCTGTCGTTGCCATCCATCGCGCCCACAGCAAAACTCGTAGCGTTGAGTACGATGTCCACCTTGTACTCTTGAGCCAGCGATTGCAGCAGCGCCATGCTCTCGGGGTTCTTGAGCGAATCCAGCGCTACGGCCAGGGTGTTGAGGCCCTCGTCTGCCAGGGCGGCCAGCATGGCATCAAACGCGACAGTGTTGCCTGCCTGCAGGTGCGCTTTGTAAAACACCAGCAGGGCCACGGGTGCACCAGTTCGCCACGGCACCAGGGGCACAGCGGGTGCGTAGGGCATGGCGGCGGGCAGCACGGCGGCGGATACAGGGCGTTCGCCCCGGCCAAAGGCGGCGTGGGCAATCAGCTGGAAAAAGTTCTGGGCGTTATCCCGCCCGCCTTCGCGCAGGCAGCGCCACAGGTGGGTGCAATCGTCTTTGGTTGCGGTGCTGCGCATGAGCAACTGCGCGTCTTCCACACACTCGCCCGACACCATCACCAGCCACTGGCCGCGCGCTTGGGCGGACTCGCAGACCTGGTCCACGATGTAGGCCCAGTCGCTGGGACTGCCCAGGTGCTCGATGACGATGGCCTTGGCGTGGCGCAGCACGTCGTCCATATACAAATCAGTAGACGCGGGCTGGCGCAGCCACATCAGGTTGGCCAGGCGCACGCGGGGAAAGTCTTCCGGCAAGCTGCTGGCCACCTCGGCGAGCAAGGACAGCGTGGTGTCCGCCACGGTGAGCACCACGATATCGCCCGGCGTTTGCTCCACGCGCACCACGCCCAGTCCATCGTCTTCAACATGGCCGCCGGGGCGGGTGGAGAGCAAATGCATAAACTACCTTTAAACCAGCTCGGCTTGCAGTTCGCTTTGCAGCACGGCAGCATCAAGGTGATCGCCAATCAACACAAGGCGGCTGGCGCGGGGCTCGTCACTGCGCCACGCGCGGTCGAAATAACTGTCGAACCGCTGGCCCACGCCCTGCACCACCAAGCGCATCGCAGCACCCGGCACGGCCACAAAGCCTTTGACGCGGTAGATCTCGTGGCGCTGCACCAGGGCGGCCAGCGCGGTGAGCAGCCTGGCGCGGTCGGTCACTTCCAGCGCGATCGACACCGAGTCGAAGGCGTCGTGGTCGTGGTCTTCTTCCGCGTCGTGGTGGGTTTTGCGGGCGTCGATCACGTCTTCTACCGCACGCCCCAGGCCTAGTAGCACGTCCATCGCCACCTGGCCGTGTGATGCACGCACCAGCTTTACCCCAGCGGGTGCTTCTGCACGGATGACGGCTTCCACGGCTTCGAGGACCGCGGCGTCCATACCGTCGACCTTGTGCACGATCACCAGGTCGGCGGTGGCCAACTGGTCTTCAAACAACTCGGCCAGGGGGGAGTCGTGATCCAGGTTGTCGTCGGCGCGGCGCAGTGCGTCGACGGCCACCGGGTCCTCGGCAAAAGTGCCTGCGGCCACGGCGGGCGCATCCACCACGGTGATTACCGCGTCCACGGTAAATGCGTTGCGCAGCGCGGGCCACTGGAAGGCCTGCACCAGCGGCTTGGGCAGGGCCAGACCCGAGGTCTCAATCACCAAATAGTCGATCTGGTCGCGCCGGGCGGCCAGTTGCTCCATCACCGGGGCAAATTCTTCCTGCACGGTGCAACACAGGCAGCCATTGGCCAGCTCGAACAGTTGACCGTTCTCTTCGCCGTTTTCATCACAACCGATGCCGCAACCGCGCAACAACTCGCCGTCGATACCCAGCTCGCCGAACTCATTAACAATGACGGCAATGCGGTGACCTTGGGCGTTGGTCAGCAGGTTACGCAGCAGCGTGGTTTTGCCGCTGCCGAGGAAGCCGGTGACGATGGTGGCGGGGATTTTGCGGGTTTGCATGGTTCAATCTTTCAAGGAATAGAAGGTAAAAATAGGGGTCGTCAGGCGATGTCAGGCTGGCTTAGCAAGGTGTACATGACAAACAGTGCACCCATACTGGCGGTGATGATGCCCACTGGCAGCTCTTGGGGAGCCAGCACGGTGCGGCACACCACATCGCTCAGCAGTAACAGCAGTGCACCCATGAGCACCGCCAAGCCCAGCATGCTGCGGTGCAAAGCGCCCGCCAGCGCACGCGCCAGGTGCGGCACCATCAGGCCGACAAAGCCGATCACACCCGAGACCGCTACAAAACAAGCTGTAGCAAACGCGCAGACCACAAACACCTGAATACGCAGGCGCTGCGGGTCTATGCCCACGCTGTGCGCGGTGTTTTCGCCGCCCAGCATGGCATCCAGCGCACCGACCCTGCGCCAGCAAAAAACAAGCAGCACCAGCAACCCCGTCAGAGGCACGAAGAGATTGTCCCAGCGCGCTGAGCCAAGACCACCCATAGTCCAAAACAGCACCGATTGCGCAGCCCGCTGGTCGCCTAGAAAAATGAAGTAATAGGTCAGTGCAGTAAAGAGAAACGACACCGACAAGCCCGCCAAAATCATGCGCTCAGGGGTATGACTGCGGTAGCGGCGAAGCAGTAACAACACCACCACCACGGATGCCATGCCGCCCACAAACGCAGCCAGTGGCAGCGTCCAGATGCCCAACAACTCCCCCGTTAAGGTAATCACAGCCACAGCACCTGCGGCCGAGCCGGACGACAGGCCAAACAGGTAGGGGTCAGACAGATCATTGCGCGTGGCCGTTTGCAGCAAAGCCCCTACCAAGGCCAAGCCAGCACCCACCAGGATTGCCAGAAGCATGCGTGGAATACGCAGATTTACCACGATGCGGTTCACCATGCTGTAGTGGGCATCATCTGCACCGCTCAGCAGCAAACCCAGACTGTGGCCCACCTGAGACAAACTCACCACAGTAGACCCGGACACCACTGACACCATGCTGACGCAGACCAGTAGCACCAGCAACAGCACAACCCGCACAGACACAGTCCCACCGGTGAGCCAGCGGCTGGAGGTCTGACCCATGGTGCTTGACGTGCTCAACGTGCAGCAGCCTTGACCATTTTTTCGATGGCACCAATATTGGCGGGGCCTGGCGTCAGCTCTTCATAGCGCAGGCCCACGAAGCGCTTGTTTTTAACAGCATCCGTGTACTGCATGAGAGGGTGTTTTTGCAAAAACTGAAGCAGCTTGTCGGCACCGCCGTCATTCTGGTAGTCCAGGAGCACCAAAAATTCGGGGTTGCGCGCAGCCACAGCTTCCCACGACACGGTGCCCCAGCTAGTCTCCACGTCGTCCATAATGTTGCGGCCACCGGCCGCCTCCATCATGGCAGTGGGGATCGCATACTTGCCCGCGGTGAAGGGTTTGTCTTCGCCCGAGTCAAACAAGAACATGCGGGTTGGCTCCTTGCCCACAACCTTGGGCAAGCGGGCAAGCCGCTGCTTCCAACCGTCCACTTGGGACTTGGCCGCAGCCTCTTTGCCAAAAATAATGCCTAATTTGATGAAGTCTGCGTACAGCAGGTCCATCGATGCGCGCGCGCGCATCTTGTCCACATGGATGCAGCTTTCGCTCAACACCAGCGTAGGGATTTTGTACTTCTGCAGCGTGGTGGGCGTGACATCGCCCCCCACCTTCATGCCGTAGTTCCAGCCAGCAAAAAAGAAATCCGGGTTGGCGGCCAAGATGTTTTCCATCGTTGGCTGTTTGGGCGCAATTTCGCGGATATGACCCAACGCCTGCTTGAACTCCGGGCTCATCTTGTACCAGCCAGTGATGCCGCTGACGCCCACCATACTTTTTTGCAATCCCAGTGCCAACGCCATGTCAGTCATATTAATGTCGTGGATCAATGCAGCCTTGGGTGGGGTAGCAAAAGTCAGCTTATCACCGCAGCTGTCTACCGTGACGGGAAAGACTTGGGCTTGCGCACCTGCGGTGCATAAAGCTACAGCGCCCACCAATAGGCGTGTCAAGGGGCGAAACTTCAAACGAACGGTAAATGTCATCAAACTCTTTCTCATTTTTAAGATAAAAAAATCAATACACCTGCGCTGAGGCTTGTGGTGGTACCGCCTGCAGCAGCGCAGCACTCTGTGAAGTTTTTGCTGTTTTGGGCGACTCGAATACTGCAATGTCCTGCTCCCGGTGCGGCAGGGGCAGATAAAACACGTCCATGCCGAAATTACCCAGTACCAGTTCTTTGGTCAGCACATTGGACGGTTCACCTTGGGCTACTACCCGCCCCTGGCCAAGCAGAACCACGCTATGGGCAAAACGCTGCACCAGACTCAACTCATGCAGCGCAGCGACCACGGTGATGCCCAACTCGGTCAACAGGTCCAGCATGTCAGCGCGGGTGCGCAGATCGAGGTGATTGGTCGGCTCGTCCAGCAAAAGAATGCGTGGCTGCTGAGCGATGGCGCGAGCAATGGCGGCACGCTGCTGCTCGCCCCCCGACAGCGTGCGCATCAATCGATCCTGCAGCATTTGCAGGCGGCAGCGCTGTAACGCGCTGCTAACCACCTCCGCATTTTCGTCCTGGCTGACCTCCAGGTGGGGGGTGCGGCCCAAGGTCACATAGTCACGTACCCGCAGTTGGCCATGCACCTGCTCGTGCTGGTGCACCATCGCCAGCAAGCGAGCCCGCTGCATGCCAGGCAACCGGACAAGGTCTAACCCGCCAATCAGCACGCGGCCTTTGTCGGGGTTGAGCCGACCGGCCATCACTTGCAGCAGGCTGGTTTTGCCGGACCCGTTAGGCCCTACCAGCGCAATGTGCGCGCCAAAAGGCACGGTCACCGAGACCTGGCTGAGCACTGCCTTGCCCTGGCGCTGCAAGGATACGGCCTGCACGTCAAGCACCGGTTGCATAGTTGGGTTCAAGATGGTCCTTGCAAAGTTGGACACTCAATCCTCAATGCCCCGCTGCGCGGGCACACCAGCCTTAAAGTGGTGCTTGATGAGGGTCATCTCAGTCACGGTATCGGCGACTTCAATCAGTTCTGCCGGGGCGTTGCGACCCGTCAGCACCACGTGCACATGAGGCGGCCGCTGAATCAGGCAAGAGAGGATGCTTTCCAAAGGAATCCAGCCGTAGCGCAGGGGGTACATGATTTCGTCGAGCACCACCATAAAATGCTCGCCCGCCATCACGGTGGCGCTGGCTTTGGCCCAGCCCTCTTGCGCCAGTGCTGCGGAGTGGTCCAAGTCGCGACTCTTCCAGCTAAAACCATCGCCCAAGCCCTCAATCGGTACACCCAATTGCTCGAACAGGCGGTGCTCCCCGAAGCGGGCCGTAGGCACCTTCATGAACTGGTACACCTTGATTTTTTTGCCCCGGCCATGGGCACGCAGGGCCAGCCCGAAGGCGGCCGTGCTTTTGCCTTTGCCGGTACCGGTATGCACCAGAATCAAACCACGCCGCTCGCCTTGCGGCTTGGGCGTGTCACGCAATACGGGCGGCGCAATCAGTTCCACAGGGATTTCCTATCAGGCAGCGCTGTACACGCGCTGGTTCACCAAGGTGCTACCTTGCAAGCGGTGCATGGCCTTGGCGGCGGCCAACACGCCCAGGTCCACCAACGGCTCAACCAACACCACCGTCATGTAGGCCGCGCCGAAGCTGGCGATCTGGCTCAAGTTCTCAATGCCAACACCACGGCCGTATAGCGCCCAGAAGCCCACCCATGCCACGATGCCGCCCTGGTACACCACAGACAGCTTGAAAGCCTGCTGGTAGTTCAGGTCGACATAGGCCAGGTTCTCAGGAATGACGCGGCGTGCCAATGCAGACGTGGCATACAGAGGCACCAACAGCGTGGTGACGTTCATGCCGTTTTGGGGCAAGTCTTGTTGCGCGAAAAACAGGCTCTGAATCAACAAGCCACCGATGAGACCAATGGCAGCAGGTGCCACGCCAAAGACCAGCATCAAGGTGGTGCCCAAAATCAAGTGCACCTCTGACACACCCACGGGCTGATGCGGCATCAATTCAAAGAAACTGAATACCAAGCCGATGCACAGTAGCGCGCGTGCCAGCAAGGCGACGGGGCCGTCTTTTTTTACCGCATCGACTGCCAATTTGGTAGCGTAAACAGCCTCTGCCGTTGCAGTGGCATAGCTCAAAAAAATCTTGGTTCCATCAACGAGTCCGGGTTCGATGTGCATGGTGTAACTCCTAAGTGAAAAGTGAATCTGGATAATAAACAGATAGAAATCAAAGGGCTTCAGGTATTGTCAGTGCTTCGCCTCCCTGTACAGGCGTGGCAGTGCCACCCAATGGCCATCGATGGCGTGGACAACCAAACGCTGGTCAAACACGGCTTCCAGTGCCCGGTGCGTGGCGGCGGCGGCGCAATCGCCCTGATGGGTCACATGGCCGTTTGCCATGATGACCATCTGGTCGGCGTGCAGCGCAAACGAGATCTCATGCAGCACGCTGATCACCGTCTTGCCTTTGTCAACCAGTTCGCGCACCAGCATCAACCAGTCAGCCTGATGAGGTGGGTCCAGGTTTGCTAAAGGCTCGTCCATCAGCAGCACATCGGCCTCAACGGCCAGCGCACGGGCCAGCAACACGCGCTGACGCTCACCGCCCGACAGCTGCCCCAGCGGCCTGCCCCGCCAATCCCAGGCCTGAGTGGCCTTGAGCGCGCGCTCCACCGCCGCATGGTCAGCGGCGGTGGGCGCGGCCAGCCACGGCTGGTGCGGCAGGCGACCCAGCATGGCCACGTCCAGCACGGTTAAATCGTCGCCGGTTGATTCGTTCTGGCCCAGCCAGGCCAACTGCTGCGCACGCACACGGCCCGGCAAACCGGCCAGCGGCTGGCCCAGCAAAGTCACCGTACCGCTATGCGGCAAAAGATGAGCCAAGACTTTCAACAAGGTGGACTTACCCGCACCATTGGGGCCAACAATGCTGGTCCAGCGGGCTGTGGGGAATGACAGCGAAATGTCATGCAATATATCGAGACTTCCCAGCCTGGTCCTTATGGAATGGGCATTGATAGCTACTGAATTCATAGCGGTTGTACCAGTAGCGCAGTCATCACAGCCCCGCCCCGCCAGAGACACGCGTGGTGCGATGCATTAGCCACAACAAATAACCGCCACCCAGTACGGCAGTCAGCACACCTACGGGCAACTCCTGCGGTGCGATCAACCAACGGGCCAGCGTGTCCGCCGCCATCAGCAACACCCCGCCCACCAGACTGGAAAGCAACATCAACCGCCCATGGGTGGTGTTGATGACCGAGCGCACCAGGTGCGGCGCTGCCAAGCCTACAAAGGCAATCAAACCAGTTTGCGCCACCGCCGTGCCCGTGGCCAGTGCCAGTACCACCACCAGCGCCGCACGCATGGGGCCCAACGGCAGGCCCAAGCTCAACGCTGTGGCATCGCCCAAGCTCAAACCATCCAACACGCGGCTCAGCAGCCAGGCCGCCACCCCACATACCGCCCAAACTCCGGCCATCAGCAAGCACGCCGTCCAGCCCACAAAACTGGTGGAGCCCAACATGAAGGCCTGCATGGCCTGCAAGGAGTCGGGC
>JANOLC010000646.1:0-3228 GCA_031419575.1 Burkholderiales bacterium
CGGGCGGATAGCGGCAAAGTGCCAGGGCCGTTGGGCGTGCGGTTTTGCGAGGGTGCGTCCATCGGCTTGAAGGTCAGGGCCTGGGGGTGCTCCTGCATCCACTCCAGGCTGCCCAGTGCGCCGCTGACGCGGATGCGCAGGCCGTTCTCTACCCCGGCGGCGGCCTGGGTGACCCAGAAGCTGCCACGGGCACCGATGAAGCCATCATCCGCTTCGCCAGTATTCACCGGGTTGACGGGTTTGGTCAGGCGCAACATGGCACCGGCAAAGTCGTGGGTGACGCGGCCTGGCACTATCGCGCCAATCTCACCCGCCACTTCGCTCACCTCCAGCCCGGTGATAAAGCGCAGCAGGTTGTGCGCGTGGGTGCCAATGTCACCCATCACCAGCGATGGGCCACCACGCACCGGGTCTTCTTTCCATTCGCGGCGACCCGGCCCAGCTTTGGCTCGACCGCCCTGCACGTACTCCACCTGCACCATGCGAATGGCACCCAGCAGCCCGGCATCGACCATGGCACGGGCCTGGCGCACCATGGGGTAACCGGTGTAGTTGTGGGTCAGGCAAAAGACCAGGCCCGTGTCTCGCACACGCTGGTGCAGGGCCTGTGCCTCGGCCAGGGTGTTGGTCATGGGTTTGTCGCAGATCACGTCAAAGCCCTGCGCCAGTGCGGCCATGGCAAAGCTGAAATGGCTGTCATTGGGGGTCATGATGGCGACCACATCCGCGCCGCCGGGGCGGGCGGCTTCGGCGGCAATCAGGTCCAGGCCATTGGCGTAGCAGCGCTCGATGGGCAGGCCGATTTCTGCGCCCGCACTGATGGAACGCTGCGGGTCTGACGACAGTGAGGCCGCTACCAGTTCGTAGCGGTCATCCAGCCGCGCCGCCTGGCGATGCATGGCCCCGATGAAGGAGCCCGGCCCGCCGCCGATAACGGCCAGACGCAGCCTGCGGCCCAGGGTAGCGATGATGGGGTTCAATGACATGGCGGGTATTCCTTTTGTGTTTGTTATTTGCCCCAGCGCAAGACCATCGGGTCCAGGCGCTTGGCGGTTTCGATCAGGCCGGTGCGCACGGCGGGGTGCATGGCCGGGAAGGGGTGGCGCGGGGCTTCGCAGGCAATCACGCCGCCTTCTTTCATGAGCGATTTGGCGGCCAGCAGACCGGTCTGGCGGTTCTCGTAATTGATCAGCGGCAGCCACTGCTGGTACAGCGCGGCGGCGGCCTCACGGCGGCCTGCGGCGTAGGCATCCACGATGAGGCGAATGCCATCGGGGTAAGCACCGCCGGTCATGGCACCTGTCGCACCGGCCTCCAGGTCGGGCATGAGGGTGATGGCTTCTTCACCGTCCCACGGGCCTTCAATCGCATCACCGCCCAGACGGATCAGCTCGCGCAGCTTGGACGCAGCGCCGGGCGTTTCGATCTTGAAATAACACACGTTTTTGATCTCTTTGGCCATGCGCGCCAGAAACGTCGCCGACAACACCGTGCCACTGACGGGCGCGTCCTGAATCATGATGGGGATGTTGATGGCGTCTGAGAGGCGCGCAAAGAACTCATAGGTCTTGTCTTCCGGCACGCGGATGGTGGCCCCATGGTACGGCGGCATCACCATCACCATGGCGGCACCCTCTTCTTGCGCACGCAGGCTGCGCTGGGCGCAAACCTCGGTGCCAAAGTGCGTGGTGGTGACGATCACCGGCACGCGGCCATTCACGTGGTTCAGGATGGCGGTGGTCAGGGTCTCGCGCTCGGCATCGCTCAGCACAAACTGCTCGGAGAAGTTGGCCAGGATGCACAGGCCGTTGGAGCCTGCCTCAATCATGAAGTCCACACAGCGCATTTGGCTGGGCAAGTCCAACTCACCGGACTCGGTGAAGGTGGTGGGAACGACTGGGAATACGCCTTTAAAGCGTGGATTTTTTTGAGAGGTCATTTGATAATCCTTCACTTTTTCTTGTTGTAAACATCGACACACACGGCGGCCAGCAAGACCAGCCCTTTGATGACCTGCTGCCAGTCGATGCCAATGCCCATGATGGACATGCCGTTGTTCATCACACCCATGATGAACGCGCCAATCACCGCACCCAGCACCTTGCCCACACCGCCCGAGGCCGACGCGCCACCGATGAAGCAGGCGGCAATCACGTCCAGCTCAAACCCCAGGCCCGCCTTGGGGGTCGCGGTATTCAAACGTGCCGCAAAAATCAGCCCGGCCAGCGCGGCCAGCACGCCCATGTTGATGAAGGTGTAAAACGTGAGCCGCTCGGTACGAATGCCCGAGAGTTTGGCCGCTTTCTCGTTGCCGCCCAGCGCATAAATGCGCCGGCCGATGATCGTCTTGGATGTGACAAAGTCATAAAACAGCATCAGCAGCAGCATGACGATCAGCACATTGGGCAGCCCTTTGTAAGACGACAGCAAGTAACTGAAGCCGGTAATCATCGCGGCGAACACCAGGTTCTTGATGACAAAAAACACGGTGGGTTCGCTGTCCATGCCGTGCTTGAGCCGCTCTGCACGACCCCGCACTGCATTGATCAGCAACCCCAGCGCCATCAGCAAGCCCGCCAACAAAGACATCACCCGCAGGTTTTCACCTGCGAACGGGTCGGGAATGAAGCCCGTGCTCAGCAGTTGAAACTCTTCCGGGAAAGGTCCGACCGAGGAACCACCCAGCACCGCCAGCGCCAACCCTTTGAACACCAGCATGCCCGCCAGCGTGACGATGAACGACGGTATTTTGTAGAACGCCACCCAGTAGCCTTGCGCAGCGCCAATGACACCACCCAGCACCAGGCAGATGAGGGCGGCAGGCACAAAATGCATTTTGTATTCGACCATCAGCACCGCAGCCACAGCGCCCACAAAGCCGCACACCGAGCCGACCGACAGGTCAATATGGCCCGCCACAATCACCAGCAGCATGCCCAGCGCCATCACGATGATGTAGCTGTTTTGCAAGATCAGGTTGGTCATGTTCAACGGTTGAAACAAGGTACCGTTGGTCTGGACCTGAAAGAACACCATGATGGCCACCAGCGAGATCAGCAGGCCATAGTCGCGCAGGTTGTTTTTGAGAAAGGCCGCGCCGCCGGCCGCTTGTGAGCCAGCAGGCTCGGCCTTGCCAGCTGGGTTAAGGGAAGTGGTATTGGTTGCCATGTCAGTTGACTCCTGATGTCACGATAGAACGCATAATTTTTTCTTGAGTGGCTTCTGTGG
>JANOLC010000647.1:0-3556 GCA_031419575.1 Burkholderiales bacterium
GCGCCCGCTCAATGGCAACTTGCCCAATATGGTGGGCGAAGCGTTCACGCTGCGCTACATCCCCGCGCGCGAAGACCTCAACCCCATCAGCGTGTTTCAAGACCCTGCCCACCCACAACGCAAAGCGGTAGAAGACTGCCCGCCCGGCAGCGTATTTGTCATCGACAGCCGTAAGGACGCGCGCGCGGCATCGGCCGGCTCCATCCTCATCTCGCGCCTGATGGTGCGCGGTGTGGCCGGTGTGGTGACCGACGGTGGCTTTCGCGACTCCCCCGAGATTGCAGAGCTGCCTTTCCCCACCTACCACCACCGTCCGTCGGCTCCCACCAACCTTACGCTGCACCAGGCGCTGGACATCAATGTGCCCATCGGTTGTGGTGACGTGGCCGTGTGGCCCGGTGATGTGGTCGTGGGTGACCGCGAAGGCGTGATCGTCATCCCCGCCAACATTGCCGACGATATTGCTTCCGAGGCGGTGGAGATGACCGCGTTTGAAGATTTTGTGACCGAAGAAGTTCTGAAGGGCCGCAGCATCATCGGTCTGTACCCGCCGACGGAGCAGCAGTCCAAAGACGATTTTGTGGCCTGGCGCAAGGCCAAGGGGCGTTGAGCAGTCGCCAGACTGTCAATAAGTTTGCTATGTAAAAAATAGCAAACTATTGATGGTTGACGGGGACTTGAGGTCATTTTGACCATGAAATAGGTGCTCAGACTTGCTTTTGAGCCATTTCCAGCAGCCGCGCTGCACCCTCCCGCAGTGCCTGGTGCAAGGCCAGAGGCTCGATGATTTCAAAGTCAAATGACAGCCGCGCTAGTTGCCGGGCGTACCAGGCCAGGTCGTCAGCCTGGCTGTGCAGCAGAACGCTGTTGCCATCGGGTACAAACAGGCCAATAGCGTCAAACAGTTCTGCGCGTGCCGTAGCCATGTCGGTCTTCAGGCGCACCTGCACCGCATGAGCTCGGGGCATGGTAGCCAGGCCTTGGGCCAAATGGGCCACCGCATCAAATCCGTCCGGCGGAGTGAAGGTCTGCCCCAGCGTCTGCACCGACTGGATGCGGTCCAGCCGGAACGAGCGCACGTCATGTCGCAGGTGGCAGTACCCCACCGCATACCAGCGGCCACCGCGCCACGCCAGGCCATAACAGTCCAACTCGCGCTCGGTCATGGCCTGATTGGCCGCGCCGTAGCTCAGGGCCACACGCTGGCGTGAATGCGTGGCGGCGCTCAAACGCAACAAGGCCTCGCTGGGCAGACTGTCGACGGGTTTGGATACATCCAGCTGTACCGTGACAGACAGGGCGCGCAGGCGCTTGCGCAGTTCGGCTGGCATGACGCGCTCCAGCTTGGAGTGGGCACTCTGCACGCTGATCGTGCCACCCACCACGCCAACCAATTGATCCGCAAACAGCAGCCCGATAGACACGGCCACCGCTTCCTCGTCCGAGAACATCAGGGGCGGCAGCTTGACCCCGGCGCTCAGGCGGTAGGCCCCGTAGCGCCCCCGGTCTGACACCACCGAAATGCCCAACGCCTGCAGGCGAGTGATGTAGCGGCGCAGCGTGCGTGCGTCCACGTTCAGGCGGCGCGCCAGCTCGGGGCCGCTGATCTCGTCAAAGCTCTGCAGCAGCTCCAGCAGGGCCAGTACGCGGGTGGTGGGGGAATCCATCGCATCAGTTTAAAACGCAAAATCTTTAATCAGGGCAAATAGTGTCCGCATGCCCGCCTACATTGCCTTCATCAATCACATGAGTCACACCAAGGAAAAAAATGGACGCAACCCTGTTAACCCAATCCAGCCACCTCTGGTTGTTTGCCTTGATGGTGCTGGGCATCATCGCGCTGCCCGGTATGGACATGGCCTTTGTGGTGGCCAGTGCGCTGGCGGGTGGGCGCAGGCTGGGGCTGGCCGCCGTGGCCGGCATTGTGGCGGGCGGTGTGATACATGTGGTCATGGCCATGCTTGGCATTGGCCTGCTGCTCACGCTGTACCCGCTGGCGTTCAACGGGTTGCTGTTGCTGGGCTCGCTGTACGTTGCATGGATTGGCTGGAGTCTTTGGCGCGGTGCAGCGGCGCTGGGTGAGGTGGCCTCAGTGCCCCGCGTCAGCAGCATGCAGACCTTTGCGCGCGGTGTGTTGTCGTGCCTGATGAACCCCAAGGCCTATGTGTTCATGGTGGCAATTTTTCCACAGTTTGTGCGGCCTGACTACGGCCCGCTGGGGGTGCAGGCGGTGCTGATGAGTCTGATCATCGCCATCACCCAAGTGCTGATTTACGGCAGCTTTGCCTGGGGTGCGGGCAGCCTGCAAACCTGGCTTCGCAAGAACCCCAAAAGCCAGGTGCTGATTGGCCGGGGTGTGGGGCTGTTTTTAATGCTGGCCGCAGTGTGGACCGGCTGGCAGGGCTACGCTGTCATGTAAGGCCGACCCGCCGGTTCAGCTGCACCATCACCCAGTTGGTGTTGTGCAACCGCACCGGCTGCTCATCAAATACCGCATCCAGCGCCGCTTGGTGGGGCTGCAAGTGTAAGACGCTGTGAAGGTAAACAACATCATATGCTACATATGCAGTAGCAAACTAATAATGACTGACAAGGACTTCAGGTCATTTTTATCACTAAGCTACCCTGAAACATAGCCACTGACTAACGCCTGCTCAAACTGCGCAATCGGCACCGGTTTGGCAAACAGGTAGCCCTGGAACAGGTGGCAGCCGTGCGCCAGCAAGAAGTCGCGTTGGGCGATGGTTTCCACCCCTTCGGCGATGACCTCCAGCCCGAGGTTGCTGGCCATGCCAATGATGGTGTCGATGATGACGGAGTCCGACGCTTGCAGGCCGATGTTGCGCACAAAAGACTGGTCGATCTTCACCTGGTTCAACGGCAGTTGCGTCAGGTACGACAGGGACGAGTGCCCGGTGCCGAAATCATCCATGGCAAAGCTGATGCCCAGTGTTTTGAGAGCATTCATTTTCTCGATGGTGTCTTGCACGTTGTCCAGCACCAAGCTTTCCGTCAGCTCGAGTTTCAGACGCGTCGGGTTGGCACCGGTCTCCTCCAGCTGGCCCGTGACCTGATCGACAAAGTTGTCCTGCTGAAACTGGCGGGCACTTACATTGACGGCCAGCTCCAGGTCTGCCGTGGCGGCGCAGTTTTCCCAGGCCTTGAGTTGCAGGCAGGCTTTATGCAACACCCACTGGCCAATGGGGACAATCAATCCGGTTTCTTCGGCCAGTCCGATGAATTCAAGGGGTGAAACCGGCCCACGTTGCGGATGGTGCCAGCGGATCAGCACCTCGGCACCCACAGGGCGTGAATCCTGCGACACCTGCACTTGGTAATGCAGGGTGAATTGCCCGTCATTCAGGGCCTGCCGCAGGTCGCGCTCCAGGTCGGCCCGCGCGGTGATGGCGACCAACATTTGCGGGTCGAAAAAACACAGGGCATTGCGGCCCGCACTCTTCACCTGGTACATGGCAATGTCGGCCTGCTTGAGCAGGTCCACCGAGCCCTGCTGGGTGTCGCTGAACAGGGTGGCCCCCAAGCTGCAGGTGCTGCG
>JANOLC010000648.1:0-11922 GCA_031419575.1 Burkholderiales bacterium
GAGCCGGGCAATCGACTGGCTGTGCAGCTGGCATACGCGTGACTCAGTCACACCCAATACCAAAGCAATTTCTTTGAGGTTCATATCCTCTTCGTAATACATGCTCATGATGAACTGCTCGCGCTCTGGCAGCGTAGTAATCGCCGTCACCAAGGATTGTTTCAGGCGTTGATCCCGTAATAGGTTCAGTGGGTCGGCATCGTTGTCAGCGACGTGTCGGTCCAGAAAATTATCGTCATCGTCACTGCCTCGCGCCATGTCTTCGATGTAGACCAGCTGCGTGCCCCGCACTTTGCCCAAGAGGCTTTGATAGTCAACCAAAGTCATACCCAGCTCGGCGGCAATTTCGGACTCGACCGGACTGCGTCCCAAGCGGTGTTCCAGCAGGCGCAATGCCTTTTCAATTTCTTTTTGGCTCTTTCGGGAGCCGCGAGACATCCAGTCGTTTTCACGCAGCTCGTCGAGCATGGCGCCGCGAATTATTTGGGTGGCAAAGGTTTCAAACTGAACACCCTGAGCCGCTTCGTAGCGGGTCAACGCTTCAGACAAACCGATCAATCCCACTTGAATCAAGTCATCCACCTGCACGCTAGCCGGCAATTTGGCCATCAGATGGTGGGCCAGGCGGCGCACCAGGGGTTGGTATTGACGGATCATGGCGTCCCGGCCCAGTTGACCCTTGGCGGTGTACATCAATGGACTCCGATCCGCCGCGCCACTTTACCCATCGCTCCGCCCTCAATCGCGCTGCCGAACCGTGCGGGTATGTGGCGTTGGAGCGGCGTGGCACCCTCCAGCATGCGCAAGGCAAAAGTCTGCATGCTGCGCGATTGAACCCGGCCCTGCGTGCGCTCCAATTGCAGCGTCACAGTGTCCAAATGATGTCCCAAAAATGTCATGGCGCATTCTTGCAGATTTTTGCAAAGATCCAGACTGGCCTGGCTGGCCGCAGGGGCAGAGTTGGGCACCACGGACACGATGGTGGGGTGCAACCGGCCATTGAGCACCATCCGCTTCAATGCTTTGTAGGCGGTCAGACGAGACAAGCCTTCGGTGGACACCAGCAGTAACGGTTTAAGGCCGCTGTTTGGTAAGAGCGACAGCAAGATGTCGGCAGACGCGTAGACCAACACCAGGTTGTAGTTTTGAAACGCGCCCGCTAATTGATCCCTGGCCTCGGGCAAATGACTCGCTGCGGCACACATGCGATTGAAGCCGTTGGCAGCGGGCAATACCGACCAAGCGGCCTGGTCTGGGCTTGTATCACTGCGCCAGTGGGCGTAGTCCAGCAATTGCTCCAGACCTGGGTTGCTGTCAGACTCCACCGTGGTGGCATCCAGAACGGCGACCGAGTAGCCCAAGCGGACATAGGTGGAGCACAAGTCCCACAGCAAAGGCAGCTCGGCGGTTTGGTCGCCATGGCTGGCCATCGCGACCAGGTGTGGCACGGTCTCTTGTGTCAAACTGCGCAGGCTAAAACCTTGGTTGGCGCCAGAATCAAGCATCAACGTGTTCCCGTGAGCCGGTATGCGATTCGGACGGTGTAAAAAAGAAGCCTAAATCTGCTGCAATTGGGTTGTAGGCGGAGCGCACTGATGTGCCCATTGACATGCGAATCAGCTTGGCGGCATCTGCCGCTTCCCAGTCTTCCGGGACTTTTTGACCAGTGGTGATACCTCGCAATACCAGCTTGTGGCGAATTGCCGCATCCAGTGCAGGCCCGAGCTTGACGGCCTCATCTGTCTTGGACAACACGGCTTGTTGAATGCCACTGGACTTGAAGGACGACACGACATCATCCAGGGTGTCGCCGTGGGAGCCAGCGTTAAGCACTAACAGGCGATTCACGTTGGGCAGATCCAGCACCTCCAGCATGTCGCGTTTGCGCGGGTCGCGTGGTGCCAGGCCTGTGGTGTCGATCAAGATCATTTTCTTGTTACCCAGCAGCCCCAACAAGTCTTGCAAGGCGGCACGGTCATGCGCCAAGTGCGCGACAACCCCCAGCATGCGGCCATAGGCGCGCAACTGTTCGTGCGCTCCCACGCGGTAGGTGTCCAGCGTGATCAAGCCCACGCTGGCTGCGCCATGTACGCGGGCGCACAAGCCGGCCAGTTTGGCGATCGTCGTGGTTTTGCCTACACCTGTAGCCCCAACCAGTGCAAACGTGCCGCCATCTTGGTGTAACGGGTGGGTACCTGCGTCAGTTTTGAGATTGCGCTCCAGTACGTCCATCACCCAATGGAAGGATTCAGCAGCGCCTATGCCTTCTGGCATTTTTTCGAGAATAGTTCTGGACAGCGCAGGTGAATAGCCCGCACGAATCAGTTTGAGCATCAAGTTCGACTGAATCGGATGCTGGCGCGCCTGACCCAACCAGGTCAGCGTGTTGAAGCGATCCTCAATCAAATCTTTCATGGACTGCAACTCATCGACCACCCCTTGTGACATGGCGCTGGCCGGTGCACTCAGCGACAGGGTGGTTGCGGGCTTGCGTGCCGGTGCTGTTTTGATGGCTTGGAGAGCGATGGCGGGTGGACTGGCCCAAGCCGGTTGGGTGATCACGGGGGCAGTGGTAAACGCTGGCACAACAGGTTGTACCGGGTGAGGCGCTGCAGCCGCTTTGGCGTGGGTTGGTGCTGGGGGGGGGCGAGGCTTCTCCCACTCCGCCAATTCGGCCGCCTGACTTTGGCTGGCCTCGTGACGGCGTTTGAGCATTCTTTCCCGCACGTAATCTTGGAACGACAAGGTGCTCATGGCCAATTGCGCCGCATCGTCTTCGACCCGGCTTGCTGCATCCGCCATCGGTGCGACTGGTGTGCGGGTACTCTCTGCGGATGGCATTTGGCGACGTGCCATGGCGATGCCTTTGGTTGGCACGGGTGGTGGTTCGGCATGATCAAGGCCTGCCAAAACTTCTTCTGCTGTGGCAACCACTTCAACACCGGTCGCCGTAGGTCGGTTCGACAAAATCAAGGTGCCTTCACCGAACGCCAGCCGGGCTTTGGCAAGCGCCTCGCGGGCGGTTGGGGCTAAAAAGCGTTGAATGTTCATGGTGTGGCACCTCTGAGAATCGGACCAATACGGATCGTGTGTGTGTCAGGTATTTCGCTGTGGGCCAAGACCTGCAAGCGGGGGGCGACCCGACGAACCAAGCGAGAAATCGCACTGCGGATTTGATCCGGTACCAGCAGGCAGGCGGGGACACCAATTTCTTCTTGTTTGAGCGCGACTTCAGCGGCTGTTCGCGTCAACATGTCAGCGACGCCGGGGTCAAGTGCCGGGCCGGATACACCGCCCAGTGCCTGGACCAGCAACCGCTCCAATGAGGGGTCGATGGCAATCACATTGAGCTCACGGGTTGGGCCGTAAATCTGCTGAACGATGGCAGGTGACAGCGCAATGCGCACGCGCTTGGCCAACTCAGCGGGGTCGGTGACGGTGCCCGCATGCTCTGCCAGCGACTCAATGATGGTGCGGATGTCGCGAATATGCACCGACTCATCCAGCAGCAATTGCAGGACTTTTTGGAAGACGGCGATCGAGACCATTTTGGGGACAACTTCTTCTATCAACTTAGGCGCTAATTTACTGACATGTTCTACAAGCTGTTGGGTCTCGGTGCGGCTCAGGAGTTTGGAGGCTTGAACCTGCATCAAGTGTGACAAATGGGTCGCCATGACGGTCTCAGAATCAACCACGGTAAAACCTGCCATTTGCGCGGTTTCCCGTTGTTGTTCGTCGATCCAATGCGCCGGCAGGCCAAAGGCGGGGTCGGTGGTGGGTGTGCCAATCAACGGAGAGGAAATACCACCCGGGTTGATGGCGAGGTACATGCCGGGGAAGGCTTCCCCCTCGCCCACGATGACGCCACGCAGGGTGATCCGGTACCCACTTGGTTTGAGCTCCAGGTTGTCACGCACATGAACGGAGGGGGGCAAAAAGCCCACTTCCTGGGCAAACTTGCGCCGCACGCCTTTGATACGGGTGAGTAGGTCACCCTGGCGATTTTTATCGACCAAGGCAATTAAGCGATAGCCCAACTCAAGCCCCAATTGGTCGACGGGCTGTAAGTCATCCCAAGTGGCTTCACCATCGGTGACCACAGGCAAGTCGGTGGTTGAAACATCCACTGGCGGTGGCTTGTGGGCCAGAACCCAGGCCCCGTAACCAAGCGCGGCTGAGATGCCCAAAAATACCAGATGAGGCATGCCGGGAATCAAACCCAAAATTCCCATAATGCTCGCCGTGATGCCCAGCACGCGGGGTGATGCCAGCATTTGGTCGACGATTTGTTTGCCCAAATCTTGCTCTTTGCCCACGCGCGACACCACCATGGCGGCCGCAACCGAGATCAGTAAACCTGGAATCTGCGCGACCAGTGCATCACCCACGGCTAACAAAATGTAGGTGTCCGCCGCTTGCCCCGCTGTCAGCCCGTGTTGCAAGACGCCAATGGCAAAACCGCCAAAAATATTGATTAGCAAAATCAGAATACCCGCAATTGCATCGCCGCGGACAAACTTGGAGGCACCATCCATGGAGCCAAAAAAATCAGCTTCTTCAGCGACTTCAGCGCGACGGCGTTTGGCTTCTTTTTCATCAATGGTGCCTGCGTTCAAATCAGCATCCACTGCCATTTGCTTGCCCGGCATGGCATCCAATGCAAACCGAGCTGATACCTCGGCAATGCGCTCTGCCCCTTTGGTCACAACCACAAAGTTGATCACCACCAGGATTGAAAATACAATCAAACCGACCGCAAAGTTTCCACCAATCAGGAAGTGGCCGAAGGCTTCAATCACCGCACCGGCGGCCCCCGCACCTGTGTGGCCTTCCAGCAATACCACGCGCGTGGAGGCTACGTTCAACGACAACCGCATCAGGGTGGTTAACAGCAGCACGGCAGGAAAGGCTGCAAAGTCCAATGGCCGCAACATATAGGCGGCCACCATCATCACCATCAGCGCAACAGAAATATTGAACGTGAAGAAAACATCCAGCAACCAAGGCGGCAATGGCAACACCATCATGGACAAAATGGCGACCACCAGTATCGGTGCCGCTGCCCCCTGAATCATTTGGGCGTTGCCACCGAACCAGCGTTGAAACGCCTTCATTTGGTCATTCATGACGGCATGGCCTCACTGACAATGATTTTGGATTGCGGGTCCAACTCTGGGGGAACCACCGGCTCCGGAACTTCACCCGGCATAGGGCCTTCACCCCGCAGAGCTGCTTTCAGGCGGTAGACGTAGGCCAGCACCTGTGCCACTGCGGTGTACAGGCTGGACGGAATGTCTTGATCCAGCTCCGCATGGGCAAATAGCGCGCGTGCCAAGACTGGCGATTGCAGTACCGGAATGGCGTGTGATTTGGCAATGTCACGGATCTTCATGGCCATCAAATCTGCTCCTTTGGAGATGACTCGGGGGGCACGCATGGTGGACTCGTCGTACTTGATGGCGACGGCAAAATGGGTTGGATTCATCACCACAAAGTCAGCTTTGGGCACTGCCCGAATGCTGTTGCCGTTGGCCAACTCACGCTGGCGGGCGCGCAGACGGCCTTTGACATGCGGGTTGCCCTCCGCCTCTTTGTGTTCTTGCTTCACCTCCTGGTGAGACATCTTCATGTTGGACTTGTGCAGAAAGTTCTGCAAGGGCACGTCGATCAAGGCGGCCAACAAAACTACCAGCAACAAAAGGCTCATGCCGTTGGTGAGCCACTCCGTTAGATGTCGAATGGCGCTTGTGGAAGGTTGCAGGCTCAGTGACGCGATGGATGCAAAGCCGGATGTCAAAAAACTCGTTGCGACCGAGATCAAAATGACGGTCAGTAGCGTCATTTTCAAAACATCAACCAACTTGTCTTTGGTGAACAGTCGCCCTAAACCCGCCAAGGGGTTGACGCGGCTAAAGTCGGGTGTCAGGGGCTTCAGACTGGCTACCCAGCCACCCGTGGCGATGCTGCTTAACACTGCGGCGACCATAATCAAGCCGGCAAAAGCACTACACCCCAAAATGCCAATCAGTGTCATGTCATTCAGGCGCGTGAACATCGTGCTCTCTTGAATAAGAGTGCGGGAATCGAATGAGAGTTGCCGGGTCAGTTGCTGCTTGATGCTGTCAAACATCATGGGGGACAGTACCAGGACGGCGAGTGCACCAACCCCTAAAACCGCTAGGTGAGACAGATCGCGAGAGCGCGATACTTGGCCGTCGTCACGTGCTTTTTGGAGCTTGCGTTCGGTGGCGGGAAGGCTACGATCTTGACTGCTGGGTTCCATGACGGGAGGGTGCTTGAGTTCCTGTCATTGTCAGGAGTGACCTCAAAAACTAAAGGTCGAAAAGACGGCCCTTTACCCTCCAAATGAACCCGAAAGCGCGCGTGGCTTAAAAACCCAAACTGGCCAGCAGGTCGTCAACCTCTGACTGGCCTGACACCACATCCGGGTTGCCGTTGGCGTTGACGGCCGGGCCGGACAACGCAGGGGTGTAGTTGGGTACTTCGGGCGGTGCCGCCACAATCGCAAGAGGTGGGGCCGTTTGGATGAGTAGTTGTACAAGCTGTTGCTCGATGGAGGCTGCCAGAGTCACTACTTTGGCAATGACTTGCCCCGTGAGGTCGTGAAAGTCTTGCGCCATCATGATGTCGGTCAGGTGCTGGTCAATCTCTTTGGAAGACTTGTCCACCGCATTCACAAAATTCATGATGTGACCTTTGGCCACAGCGCCTACCGGGTCTTTGACAATCAGCGCCGCGATCCGGCGGGTTTCTTCGGCAATGTGGTCGTGCTTGGCCTTGGCGTGATCAACGCTATTCAGCACTTTTTCAGCCGCTTCCCCCGTCAGTTTGGCGATGTAAGTCAGGCGGCTTTTGGCGTCTGGTAGTTCTTCGATTGAGCCTTTCAGCTGCTCCGCCAAACCCAAACCATTGAGGGAATCGTGCAATTGGCGAGTGAGCGCGCCCAGCATGCGGTGGACGTCCGGAACAGGGAGGCTGACAGGGGGTTTGGACTCCGGATGCTGGTTTGGGTTGGCAGTCATACCAACCCGACCTTTTTCAGAATATGGGCTACTTTATCCTCCAGAATCGCCTTGGTGAACGGCTTCACGATGTAGCCGGATGCGCCTTGCTGCGCGGCTAAAACAATGTCTTCTTTGCGCGCTTCGGCAGTCACCATCAGCACCGGAATGTGTTTGAGTTTTTCGTCTTTTTTGATCTCGGCCAGCAACTGAAATCCATTCATGTTGGGCATGTTGATGTCACTTACCACAAAGTCAAATTTGCTGGCACGCAGTTTTTGCATGGCAATGACACCATCCTCGGCCTCATCCGCTTCTGCATAGCCACTTTCTTTGAGCAAATTACGCACGATTCGGCGCATCGTGGAGAAGTCATCAACGACTAAAAATCGGAGTTCATTTGCCATGGAGGAACCTTTCACTGGCGGATGGCCGAGTTGTTTTAAGTGTGTACTGTGTCATGGAGCCCTTTTGGCAACAGGTTGTTCAACTGGGGCTTCAGCTTCTGCGGTGGGTGCCACCGCAGACCGGCCACCACCCAACAACCGTTCTTCGGCTTCACGCGTCATAACGATGATACTGATTCTTCGGTTGGTTGGATTCAACGGGTCGTCGGGCACCAGCAAATTGCTGGAGGCCAGCCCCGTGACCCGTGCCAATTTGTCATCCGGCATCCCCGCAGCGGCCAGTTCCCGGCGGGTTGAGTTGGCCCGGTCGGCGGACAACTCCCAGTTGCTGTAGCCGCGTTCCCCGTTGCCGTAGGGTGAGCGGTCCGTGTGACCGTCCAGGCTGATCTTGTTGTCAACGCCGTTGAGCGCGTTGCCGATTTCTCTCAAAATGTCCCGCATATAGGGCTTGACCAACGCACTGCCACTGTCAAACATGGGGCGATTTTGGTCGTCGACGATTTGAATCTGCAAACCATCGGGCGTTGTCTGAAGCCGGATTTGCGAGGCAAACTCGGCCAGCTTGGGGCTGTTGGAGATAACTGAGCTAATTTTGGCGGCCAACCCTGCCATTTTTTTTGCATCCTGCTTGGCCAATTCCGCCCGCATGGCGTCAGAAGCCATCTTTTTGGCGACTGGGTCAGCGCCCTCACCGCGTTTGTTTTGCCCACTGTTTTTGGTCAGGTCGGCACCGCCCCCGTTGAGTACGCTGTTACTCGCACCGGCACCGGAGCCACCTTGCATGGCGACTTTCAGCGGCGCGGTGAAGTAATCGGACAGCCCTTTTTTGTCGCCCTCGCTGGTGGAACCCAGTAACCACATCAACAAGAAGAACGCCATCATGGCGGTCACGAAATCGGCGTAGGCGATCTTCCAGGCGCCTCCATGCACGGCATGACCGCCTTTTTTGACCTTCTTGACGATGATCGGCTGTAGTTTCTTGGCCTCAGTTGCCATAGTAAATGCCTAAGCGGCTACTTTTTGCCCTTAACGTGGTTTTCCAACTCGCTAAAGCTGGGTCGCTCGGTCGAGAAAAGTACTTTGCGGCCAAACTCAATGGCGGTGGATGGGTTGTAGCCCTGCATGCTGGCCAGTAAGGTGGTTTTGATGCATTGCAACTCTTTGCCCGCGTCTTCGGTTTTTTGTTCCAGTAGTCCACCCAAAGGCTCCACCACGCCGTAAGCCAGAAGAATTCCCAAAAAGGTACCCACCAGGGCTGACGCGATCATGCCGCCCAGTACGGACGGTGGTTGCCCCACAGATCCCATTGTGTTCACCACCCCCAACACGGCCGCCACAATGCCGAAAGCGGGCAGCGCACCGGCCAGCCGTGCAATGGCGGCAATGGGCGCGTGGGCCTCGGCGTGGTGGGTGTCAATTTCGCTGTCCATCAGGGACTCGATCTCATGGGCGTTCAAGTTACCGGAGACCATCATGCGCAGGTAGTCGGTTGTGAATTCGACCACGTGATGGTCATGGCCAACCACAGGGTATTTTTTGAAAATTTCAGACTCGTGCGGGTCCTCAACGTCTTTTTCAATCGCCATCAAGCCCTCTTTGCGGGCCTTTTGCAGAATATCGTAAAGCAGCGCCAGAAGTTCCAGGTAGCGGGCCTTGGTGTACTTGGGCCCCTTCAGAGCTTGGGGAAGCAGCGCAATGGTGGCTTTGAGCACTTTGGGTTGGTTGTTCACCGCAAAAGCGCCCAACGCGCCACCAAAGATGGTGATCAACTCAAAAGGGAGTGCCGTCAAGATCACCTGAATGTTGCCACCGTGAAAGATGTAAACACCAAAGATACAACCCAGCGAAACGACGTAGCCAATGATGACGATCATTTTGGATTCGGGGCAGAGTGAGTGGGCGCGTACCGATGCATTGGTGGAACTATAGCGTGCAAAGGACTTATTTTATTGAGCCAGGGCGGCGCCCAAAATAAGAAAAGGCACCTATTGCGCCCTTTTATGCTTGCTATGCCATGCCCAATGAGCCTCAGATCGCTAATTTAGCATGAAAATGACCTGAAGTCCCCGTAAATAATCAATAGTTTGCTTTATTAAATATAGCATATTAAGGCGTCTTGAGAGACGTCTCAATGTAGCAAAATGCCACCCGCGCTGGCACTTTTGCCCGCACGAGCGGGTGGCACGCACAAGCCGCATTCAAAGTTGCGCGAGTTCTCATACGGGTCCGTCACAAAATGGCCGCCGCATTTTGAGCACTTGGTCATGGACAACATGTTGTTGTCCACAAACTTCACCAGACGCCAAGCGCGGGTGATGGTGAGCAAGGGCTCCACCCCACAGGCGGCAATTTGCTCGGCGTACAGCTTGTAGGCTTTCATGATGGCATCAATGTCTTCCAGCGCGGCCGCCTTGGTCAAGTACTCGTAGGTATTGAGAAACAGCGAAGCGTGAATGTTGGGTTGCCAAGTCAGGAACCAGTCGGTTGAAAACGGCAGTTGGCCTTTGGACGGTGAGCGACCGGCCACTTCTTTGTACAGGCGCAGCAAGCGCTCATAAGACAAGTCAGTCTCGCTTTCCAGCACCTGCAAGCGGGCACCCAGTTGAATCAAAGCCACGGCGCGGTCGACTTGGCGGGAATCATTGAGTACGCTTTTGGTGGCCATGGTGTTGCTCCGGGTTCTGATTGAGGTTGCTGTGCGCGCGGGAAGCGAGGGAAATGGGGGGGTGGCCTACATGGCCTCAGCGAATCGACCGGCCATCAGAATGCTGGCGTGTAGCTTGGTCGTGGCATCGTTGTCCACTTTGCTAACACCGTGGTTGGTTAGCAGGTTCCACACGATGTCATCGTCCACACGGAAGCGGCATAGCAACATATTGCTGGAGGCAATTTTCATGATCTGGGCGGGGGACAGGCTAACGATCAGCTCGGCCGCATCTTCGGACATGCCAAGCCGGAACAGCGCCTCTGAGCGGTCCATGCGAATGATGTTTTGGGCCAGCATCAAATAGGTCATATTGGCTTCTCTGATTTCGGCCAAAAGCTGTTCGTTTTTCATGGGTTGCTCCAGTGGTTACTGCGACATCTGGTGTGTTCGCGATGGGGTTGATTCTGAACGGCGGGTGTAAAACTTGAATCAGAATCAGGCTGTGCCGCGTGTCAGGTTCTGGGGCTCGGCTTGTCAGGCAAACACCTACAAAGTGGCGTTGCAGTGACGCTGCACCGTGCCTCTCACAGATCGAAACTGACCGGTTAAAGCGGACTATCTCTGCACTTTCCAAGGCGCTTGGACTCGATATTCTCTCGGGACTGAATGAATCCAATCCAAAACCTTGAGTATGCAAACCTGTGGTGACCCCGTAAGTGACGATGCAGCACTGCCAGAGCAGCTGACGCAAGCGATCGAGTGCCACCGAGACTGGCGGTTTGACGAGGCCTATGCGCTGTACCAAAAGATACTGACGCAAGAGCCCGCGCACGCCGATGCGAATCACAACTTGGGCGTTTTGCTGGCCATACAAATGCTGCGACCCGAAGAGGCGCTGCCTTACTTTGAGGCAGCTCTCAATGCGGACGCGAGCAGCAGTCAATATTGGTTCAGCTACATCGATGCGTTGATACGCTCAGGGCAGTCGGACATGGCGCGGCAATTGCTGCCCGTGGCGCAGGCGCAGGGCTTGCAAATGTCGATTTTGAATGCGTTGGCAGAACGGCTGGGGGAGCCTGAACCATTGGATGGGTTGCAGGAGGGCGCAGCCGATATTGCCGCTGTGAATGTTGACGCTTCGCTAGCGCTCTGTGGGCCGAGTCAAGACGAGATGGTGATGCTGGTCGACTTGTTCAACGGCAGCAAGTATGCCCAAGGGGAGGCCGTGGCGCGCGCCTTGGTTGATCGTATGCCCGAGAGTGGATTTGCCTGGAAGGCTTTGGGCACGATGCTTCAACCGCAAGGCAGGCAAGAAGAGGCGTTGCAAGCCAAGAAGATGGCCGTGCGCTTCATGCCCAACGACGCGGAGGCTTGGTGCAACTTGGGGCGGGCGCATTTTGAATTGAGCCAGACAGCGGATGCCATCGTCGCCTTGCAAACCGCCGTGGCGATTCGGCCGGACCACGCCGAGTCACACAATAACCTGGGGCTGGCTTTTAACGCCCAGGGCTACATTCAAAAAGCGCATGAAAGCTTGCTCAAAGCGATCGAATGCAAGCCCGACTACGCGGAAGCGTTGAACAATCTGAGTGGGACTTTCAACACGCTGGGTCAAATTGACGACGCCATTGACGTGCTGCGCCGGGCCATTGCCAGCAAGCCTGATAACCGGGTTGTGGTTGACAACTTGTTGTTCATCCTGAACTACCACGCTGACAAAAGCGCCGAGGAGATTTTTGAGACCTACCGCGACTTTGAGGCACAGTTTGGTGCGCCGTACCGTGCTGATTGGCAAGCGCACGACAACGCCCGCGATGTCAAACGGAGATTGAAAGTCGGCTAC
>JANOLC010000649.1:0-7592 GCA_031419575.1 Burkholderiales bacterium
GTCGCCCAGCACCAGAATGATTTTTTCGCCTTTGGCTGCGGGTGTGGGTGCCGGTACGGGCAGCACATCAGTGGCGCTCGCAGAACCATATATCCCCATGCCGATTGCCAGCACTGCGGCTACGCTAAAGTGTCGTCGATACAAAGAAAACCTCATGTCTGATTCAAAAATTTCTGTCACCCCCCCCATCATTGCCGTGGAGCACGTATTCAAGTCTGTGACCGACTCCACGGGAACCCTCGACATTTTGCGCGATATTGATTTCACGCTTGCGGCCAGGGAAACAGCCGCCATTGTGGGCGCATCGGGGTCGGGCAAAAGCACCTTATTAAGCATCATGGCCGGGCTGGACACACCCACACGCGGCACCGTCAAGCTGGCAGGGCAGGACCTGTTTGCGATCAGCGAGGACGACCGCGCGGCGTTGCGGGCGCACAAAGTCGGCTTCGTGTTCCAGAGCTTTCAGCTGCTGGGCAACCTGACGGCGCTGGAGAACGTGATGCTGCCGTTAGAGCTGGCTAGCCGCAAAGACGCCCGCAAGTGCGCCACCGAGATGCTGGCCCGCGTTGGCCTGTCGCAGCGGCTGGGCCATTACCCCAAAGTGCTCAGTGGTGGCGAGCAGCAGCGCGTGGCGTTGGCTCGCGCCTTCGTGGTGCAACCTGCCGTTTTATTGGCCGACGAGCCCACCGGCAGCCTGGACTTTGCCACCGGCGACACCATCATGAAGCTGATGTTTGAGCTTAACCAGGAGCTGGGCACCACACTGGTGTTGGTCACCCATGACCGCAGCATTGCCGAGCGCTGCCAGCACCGCATCACGATTGAGGCTGGGCGCATCGTTTGAGCACCACCAAACGCATCCCCGATAATCAGGCATGTCTTCCAATAAAGTTCTCTTCGGCTTCCATGCCGTCGGGGTGCGCCTGAAAACCACCCCTCAATCCGTCATTGAAATCCATTTTGATGCCTCGCGGCGCGACGCCCGCATGCGCCAGTTTCTGGACCGTGTGGCCGAAGTCGGCTGTCGGTTGATCGAGTCTGATGGCCTGCGCATCTCCAAGCTGTGTGGCGGTCACGGCCACCAAGGTGTGGCGGCGCGGGTCAAAGAAATCGCGCAGGTTCACTCGCTGGACGAACTGCTGGAGAACCTGGAAGCCGGTCAGGCTGATTTGCCGGAGGCGGAACGGGTTGCACCCTTGATCTTGGTGCTGGATGGTGTGACCGACCCGCACAACCTGGGTGCCTGCCTGCGGGTGGCGGACGGTGCTGGTGTGCATGCGGTGATCGCCCCAAAGGACCATGCGGCGGGCATCAACGCTACGGTGGCCAAGGTCGCCAGTGGGGCCGCCGAGACCGTGCCGTACTTCATGGTGACCAACCTGGCACGCACCCTGAACGAGCTGAAAGAACGCAATATCTGGATTCTGGGCACCAGCGATCAGGCCACCAAAACCCTGTACCAAGCTGACCTGAAAGGCCCAATCGCATTGGTGCTGGGGGCAGAAGGTGATGGCATTCGCCAGCTGACGGCCAAAACCTGCGACGAGCTGGTGAGCATCCCTATGCGGGGTGCGGTGGAGAGCCTGAACGTGTCGGTGGCCAGTGGTGTCTGTCTGTACGAGGCGATGCGCCAGCGCAATTTTGTGTGATGGTAGCTATCAATTAAATAGCAAACTATTTAATAGTAAAGGGGACTTCAAGGTCTTTTTGCCTTAAATATTAGTTACCAATGCCTTCAGGCGGGTTTCCAGGTTTCGCGCAAAACGGGGGGTGTCAAACAGCACCCCGGACTCATGGACTTCGCCCAGGTGCGCTCGCAGCCGCTGACAGTCGCCGGGGTTGTTGGCCAGCGCGACCGCTGTTTCCTCGTAGTCCGCCAGCGTGTAGGTGATGAGTTCCGGCATTTCAGCGGCCGTCAACAGTGCGCCAGCCATCCGGGAGGCGAATGATCTTCCGGTCAACGTCAGCACCAACAAGCCCATCCAGAGTGCATCGTTGGCGGTGGTGCCTGCATTGAAGGGGAAGGTGTCCAGGAACAAGTCGGCCACCTTGTAGCGCGCCAGGTAGTTTTCGGGTGAGACCCTTGGGGCAAAAATCAACCGGGCGCTGCCAATACCCCTGTTGCCGGCTTCACGAATCAGGTTGGCTTGCGCCCAGGGGTTATCGGCCAGCAGCCACAGCACACTGTCGGGCACCCGGCGCAGGATGTTCATCCAGACATCAAATACGTCGGGCGTGTATTTGTAGTTGTTGTTCAACGAGCAAAACACAAAACCCTGCGCCGGCAAGCTGCAACTCTCGCGGCTAGGGGCCACGCCTACACCGCGCTTGCGGTCGCTGACCTGGTAGATGTCCGGCATGTACAGCGGTTTTTCTGAGTAAAAGGGTGCTGTATCTTCGGGAATCAGGAAGTGGTCGGCAATTACGTAATCAACATACGGCAAGCCGGTGGTGGCGGGCAGTCCCAAATAAGTGATCTGGATGGGGGCCGGCCGGTGTGCCAGGATGTTGGCCCGCGCGCCCGAGGTTTGGCCCTGTAAATCCACCAAAATGTCGATTTCGTGGCTGCGAATCAGGCTGGCCGCGTCGCTGTCGCTTATCTGGTGAATCCGAATGAAATGATCCATGCCGGCAATGATCCGCTGGCGCATGGCCGAGCCGTCTTCCGGGCTCCAGCAAAAGCCGTAGACGTCGAATTCGGCGCGGTCATGCAATTCAAACAATTGGGCCATCAGCAGGGACACCGGGTGCAGGCAAAAGTCAGACGACAGGTAGGCGATGCGCAGGCGTTGGTGACCGTAAGCCTTCATGTTGGCCAGTTGGGGTGCGTTTTTGATGAGTTTGTCGGTGGCGTACCGCCGGGCGGCTTTGAGTTGCTGCGCGGGGTCGTCGGTGACGGCAATCATCGCCAGGGCAGACGTGGCATCCTTCATTTGCGCCTCGTCCAGCCCGGGGATGGGGTTGTAGATCGGCCAGACGCACTGCTTTTGGCGCAAGTGCACCCAGTGATGAATCACATCGCGCTGGTTGGGCTCAATCGCCAAGCTACGCGTCAGGTAGCCCAGGGCTTCTTCAAGCTGCTTGCCCGTATCCAGAACGCGGCCCAGGTTGTTCAGCGCCATCAGCAGCAACGGTTTGTTGTCTGGCGGGTCGGGCGGAATGTTTTGCGCAACCCAGCGCCATTCGGTGATCGCTTTGTCGATTTGCTTGCCGCGCTCATAGACCATGCCCAGGTTCAGGCGGGGCTGCGCGAACGCAGGGTAAATGTCGATGGCGCGGCGGTAGGCGGCCTCGGCACCGACTAGGTCGTTTTCATTGGACAAGCTCACGCCCAGATTGAAGTTAACGGCGTGGGCGTAAGGGGACTCGGTCTTGCTAAGCCAGGTTTGGTACAGCACGACCGACAACGGGCCCAGTTTTTGCGCTTCCAGCGTGGCGGTGGCTTCGATCAGCTCAGGGAAGCTCATGCTGCCAGCCCAGGCGCGCATTACGGTGGTGGCATATTTTTCGTCAATGGTTTGCACGGGGCGCCTGTCTTTGGGTCTTCATTGAATCATGTTACGTTAAAAAATAGGGCGGTTTTGGTGCGTATTTGGACTCTAAAGAAAAGGAACTGCAACGCAATAATGACCTTTCATTTTTTGACTTTAGCCTGCCACTGACCCTATGACATTCTCCAGGGCACTTCTACTGACGGTTGCCGCGTTGTTGGCCGCATGCGCCACAACATCTGAGTTTCAGCGTCCAGTGGCCCCCATTCCCGCAAGCTGGCCCAAAAACTGGCCAACCTCCAGCGACCCTGATGCTGTTCGGGATGCCGCCAAAACCCATTGGCGCGTCTTTTTCTCTGACCCGCAGTTGCAGGCGTTGATTGAAATTGCGTTGAACAACAACCGGGATTTGCGCATTGCCGCCGCTCGGGTGGTGGAGGCCCGGGCGCAATACGGCGTGGTGCGAGCTGATCAATTGCCCACGATTAGCGCGCTGGGCATGGGCAACAGCACCCGCACCCCGGCGGACCTAAGTGGCACCGGTGCGGCCGTTGACAGCAATCGTTTTGACGCGTCGCTGTCGACGGTGTCGTTCGAAATCGACTTTTGGGGGCGTCTGGCGGGCTTGTCCGAGGCGGCCCGGCGTAGCTACTTGGCCACAGAGGAGGCACAGCGGGCCGTGCACTTGTCGCTGGTGGCAGATGTCGCCAGTGCATATTTCTCATTGGTTCAAATCAAAGAGCTGACCGAGCAAACCCGGGCAACTCTGGAGCTGCGCCGCCAGTCGCTGGCTTTAATCACCAGGGGCAAAGATATTGGCGCGACTGATGATTACGTGGTGCAGCAGGCCAGCGGCATTTTTGACGCCACCTTGGCTAACCTGGCGGCGATTGAACATCAGGGTGTAGTCGCCAGGAACCGCCTGGACTATCTGGTGGGCAAAGTTCCTGCCAATTTGCCAACCGGTAAATCGCTGGATGACCAGGGACTGGATGCGCAGTTGTCCCCCGGCTTGCCGTCGGAGGTTTTACTGTTGCGACCGGATGTGGTTGCGGCCGAACAGCGGCTGATGGCAACCCACGCCAACGTTGGCGCGGCGCGAGCGGCGTTTTTGCCCAAAATAATGTTGACCGCCAGCTTGGGATTGGCTAGCCAAGGCCTTGCGGGACTGTTTAGCAGCGGCGTGTGGGCCTTTCAGCCGATCATTTCGCTCCCTATTTTTGATGGCGGCCGAACGGCAGCGAACGTGGATATTGCCAAAGCGCGTGAGGTGATTGCCGTCGCAGAGTACGAAAAAACCATTCAATTGGCGTTTCGTGAGGTGGCTGATTTGCTGTCAGCCCGTGAGTCGTTGACCCGGCAATTGCGCGCGTCGACGGCCAACGCGTCGGCACAGGAGCGGCGACTGCTGATCGCGCAGGCGCGGTTCAATGGTGGTACCGTGGGCTATTTAGAGGTGCTGGAAGCGCAGCGGGACATCGTTTCAGCACAGCAAAACATCACGCAGGTGCGGCGTTCGCAACTGGAGTCGGCGGCGCAGCTGTACAAGGCTTTGGGTGGCGGGGCAGCCGTATGACATCCCCATTGGCGTGCCGCAGCTCGATAAGCTGGCTGGTTCGGTCGCTGTTGTGTCGGGCCCGGAAGTGGTGAAAAGTGCCGCAATGCAAAAGCGGATCTTCACCGACACGTTAAAGTCGGCCCGCCTTGGTCTGCGAGACGCGCAATACGAATTGGGCCTGATGTATGCCAACGGCAGTGGCGTGGAGCGAGACATCGGTCAAGCTCTGTCGTGGATAGGGCAGTCAGCTGAGCGCGGCTTGGCGGCGGCGCAGTATCTCTTGGCCACCTGTTATGCCAGCGGGAGCGACGTGGCCCAAGACCCGCAAAAGGCACTGGTTTGGTTTCAAAAAGCTGCTGATCAGGGTCACGCCAAAGCCTTGTACCGGCTGGGACGGTTGTATGAATCACCACATCAGGACCTGTCTAACGTCTGCCTGCGCAAAGCTGCAGAACTTGGCCTGCCCGAAGCACAGTTTGCATTGGCTGAGAACTTCTGTGGGGACAAAGGACTGGAACGAGATGATGCTCAGGTCTTGTTTTGGTATCAAAAAGCTGCTGAACAAGGGCTGGTGTCGGCCCAATGTGCATTGGGTAATTTGTACGCTACCGGGCAAGGCTGTGAGCCCAATCCGGACAGGGCGCGGTTTTGGTACCGCAAGGCAGTTCAACAAAACTCCCCCGTAGCCTACGTGGCGCTTGAGTACATGGATGCCGGTGATGCGGGGCAGGCACGGGGAAGGGGAGCGGGGTCAGGACGCGTTCGTCGTAAACCGGGTGCCACGGAGCGAAGAAGTGACCCCGTCAAGTGGGGCGATTTGACCGAATTGGTCGATGCCAATGCTGGTTATCACCTCGGTTTAATGCATGACCTGGGCCTTGGTGTGCCAGAAAACTCCGCCTTGGCGGATGGGTGGTATCTGGCAGCGGCCAGGCAAAACGATGTCAGGGCGCAGTTGGCGTTGGCCAAGCGGCTGGAGGAAAGCGACATCAAAGCGTCACTCAATTGGTACAAGCTGGCTGCTGCACAGGGTGATGTGGATGCGCAGTTTTCGTTGGGCCGGCTGTATTGCTCGGGCCAGAAGGTGGCGCGTGACCTATTCGCTGGGGTGTCTTGGTATACCAAAGCGTGTGAGCAAGGTGATGCAAGGGCGTTGATGACATTAGGCAACTTATACGGTGGTGGACTCGACGAGATGGCGGTCGCTTGTTTCAAGCAGGCGGCTGAGCAGGGTATTGCCGAGGCGCAGTTTTTGCTGGGCCAGCATTTCAGTGCCGGGAAAGCGGCTACGACGGATCACCAAAAGGCCCTGATGTGGTTCCGTCGAGCGGCAGAGCAGTCGCACGTGTTGGCGCAAAGCGCGTTGGGAGGCATTTATTTAGTCGGCAGAGGCACAGTCAAGGACTTTCCCGCCGCGTTTAGTTGGTTTCAAAAAGCGGCGGATCAGGGTGACGCCGCGGCGCAATGGAACCTGGGTGCCATGTATGCCAGTGGCGGCAAGGGGGTGAAACAAGACCTGCAGCAAGCATTGCTATGGTGCCGCAAGGCCGCGGAGCAAGGTTTTGTGGCTGCCCAATCGACTCTGGGTGTGCTTTATTCACTGATCAGTGACCCGGAAAAGGCGGTTGCTAGTTGGTTTCAGGCGGCCGAGGCGGGTGATCCCGAGGCGCAATACAACCTAGCCTTGGCCTTGGCCAAAGGGAAAGGAATCAAGGCAAATTTGGAGACTTCCTTTTTGTGGTTTTATAAAGCAGCGCAGCAAGGCATTGTGAAAGCCCAATCCCGGTTAGGGCTGATGTACGCGACAGGCGAGGGAGTGGCCATGGATTCGGTTGAGGCGCACAAGTGGTTTGTGATCGCCGCCAAGGGCGGGGATGCGGCGGGAAAGGCCAATTTGGCGAAGTCTGAGCTTCGGTTGAGTTCAGGTCAAATTTTGGAAGCGAAGCGCCGAGTGGATGAATTGCTGGTTCTGGGGTTTTCTTAGTTCGTTCCGATATGTTTCCCAATTCGGGTTGTTTTTTGGCCGGGTCATAAAGCGTGCCCTCAATAGAGGGAGTGAATGAGGAAATTTGCACCGGTACTTGGAAAAATTGAGCTTGCGACGCAGGCTCAAGTCCGTTGTGAGACTTTTTGGCTGTACTGTTTGTCAATTGCTAAAAATTTGTTTCACTTTTTACTAAAGAAGTAAAAATTGTTGCCGATTGATAAGAATCGGAGTGTTGCGCAGTGGTGTATCAAAGGCACCTGAGTCGCGGTACTCTTTCTGGTATTGCGTTGGTCGTAGGGTTTTTGAAAGGTTTCAATATGAGCATCGTCACAGGTTTAACAACGGCACAAATCGCTGCGCTGACCACCACTCAGATTCAATCGCTGTCGTCTGGCGACATCGCGTCGCTGTCCACGTCTCAAGTGGCCGCACTCACAACAAATCAGGTGGTTTCGCTCAAGACCTCACAAATTGTGGCGTTGACGACCGCTAGTGTGGCTGCCTTGACCACCAACCAGGTGGTGGCCATGGAGACCGCGGACATTGCGGCTTTGAA
>JANOLC010000650.1:0-5314 GCA_031419575.1 Burkholderiales bacterium
ATGTCGCTCATGATGGCCTCAATCACGATCATCCCTTGCGGCCCGCCGAAGCCCCGAAAGGCGGTGTGGCTCTGGGTGTTGAGCTTGCAGCGGTAAGACGCTATCGCCACATCTTCCAGAAAATAGGCGTTGTCCGCGTGGAACACGGCGCGGTCCGCCACCGGGCCGCTCAAGTCGGCGCTGAAGCCGCAGTTGACGGCCATCATCAGTTTCAGGCCGCACAGGCGGCCGGAGTCATCAAACCCGGCTGTGTATTCATACTCAAACGGGTGGCGTTTGCCGGTGATCATGAAGTCATCATCGCGGTCCAGCCGCAGCTTGATGGGGCGCTGCAACTTGTGCGCCGCAATGGCGGCCCACACCGCCAGGTGCCCGGCTTGCGTCTCTTTGCCGCCAAAACCACCGCCCATGCGACGGCATTCCACTCTGACCGCGTGGTTGTCCACACCCAGCGCGTGCGACACCCAATGTTGCACTTCACCAGGGTGCTGGGTACTGGAGTGGACGAGCCACTGCCCCTGTTCCTGCGGGATAACGTAAGCGACCTGGCCTTCCAGGTAGAAGTGCTCTTGCCCGCCCACTTCAAACGCGCCGCTTAAGTGATGGGGCGCTCTGGCCAGCGCATCTGCCGCATGGCCCCGGTTTACAAACACGGGCGGCAACACATAGCTTTTGGCAGCCAGTGCCGCTTTGACGCTGAGTACGGCTGGATGTGTTTCGATGTTGAGCTTGACTTTGCGTGCAGCATGGCGGGCCTGCATGATGGACTCAGCAATCACCAAACCGACGACCTGGCCGATGTGCTGCACCGTCTCGGTGGCAAAAATGGGTTCATCACCCGCAAAAGAGGCCAGTGTTGGATCACCGGGGATGTCGCGCGCCAGAATCACATCGCGCACGCCCGGCATGGCCAGCGCTTCTGTGCTGTCCACGCCCCGCAGCTTGCCATGCGCCACGTTGGACAGGATGGGTGCGGCATACAAAGTGCCCTTGATCTCGCCGATGTCGTCGACGTACATGGCCGAGCCTGCGACCTGGGCGGCGGCGGATTCGTGATGTTGGTTGGTGCCACAGACCGTTTTGCTAGGCAATTCAGGTGCGTTCATGCGGGCTCTCCCTCCAGCGTGAAGGACTCCAGATTGATCTGCTGCACACCCTGGCTCTCCAGCCAGAAGCGTTGCAACAAATTTCCCAGCACCTGCGTGCGGTAAGCGGTGGATGCGCGCATGTCGGAGATCGGCTGGAACTCGGCCTGCAGCACAGCCTGTGCCTGCTGCACCGTCGCCAACGTCCAGGGTTGGCCCACCAACGCCGTCTGGGTTTTAACGGCTCGCACCGGTGTGGCGGCTACGCCCCCGGCACCCATGGAGGCGCTTGCCACCTTGCCGTCTTTCAAGTGCAAATTAATGGCGAGGCAAACGGCGGAAATGTCGTCGTCGAAGCGCTTGGAGATTTTGTAAACCTTGGCAAGCTCACCCGCCGTGGCTTTGGGCACCTTGATCCACCCCAGCACCTCGTCCTTGGCCAGCACGTTCTTGCGATAGCCCGTGTAGAAGTCTTCCAGGCGCATTTCGCGGTGGCCCCTTTGGCTCATCAACACCACGTTAGCCCCCAGCGCAATCAGCAACGGCATGGAGTCCCCAATCGGCGAACCATTGGCTACGTTGCCGCCCAGCGTGCCGGAATTGCGCACCGGCAGCCCGGCAAACCGTGTGGCAAAGGTGTGAAGCTGTGGACGGTCTTTGATCAGCGCGGCAAATGCGTCAGTCAGGCTCACGGCGGCACCAATGGCGATGTGGTGGCGGTAGGTTTCAACCCGGCGCAGTTCCCGTACCTGCGTCACATCCAGCACATGGGCAAAGTCCATATGCAGCTTGTTGATCCACAGCCCCACATCGGTGCAGCCCGCCACGATTTGGGCTTTGGGGTGTGCGGTGCGAAGTTGGAGCAATTCAGGCAGGGTTTTCGGCAAAAGATAAGTAAAATCGGGTTCAAGTCCCCGTCTCTTATGAATAGTTTGCTTCAATTTTTGTAGCAATTTCACTTCATCGACGGTAACGGCGGGCAAGGCCGCCATGGCCTGAGCCGCATCCAGAATGGGCCGGTAGCCGGTGCAGCGGCATAGGTTGCCCGACAGGTCTTGCTGAGCCAGCTGCCGCGTCACCGTCTCGCCCTGACAGACCCGGTTTTGGTACATGCCGAAGAGGCTCATCACAAAACCTGGCGTGCAGAAGCCGCATTGTGAGCCGTGGCATTCCACCATCGCTTTTTGGGCTGGGTGCAAACCTCCATCCTGCGTGGCTATGTCCTCCACGGCCCATAGCGCCATGCCATCGATGGAATGCGCCAGCCGGATGCAACTGTTCACCGCGCTGTATTTGATTTGGTTGCCAGATTTTTCGCCCAGCACCACCGTGCAGGCACCGCAGTCGCCTTCATTGCAGCCCTCCTTGGTGCCGGTGCAATTCAAGTCTTCGCGCAGCACCTGCAACAGCGTGCGAGTGGGTGGTACATTGGTCAGGGTGACTAGCTCGCCGCGCCGAACGAACCGAATGGGTTTTGAATTCATGTGTCAGTTTTCTCGCATTAAGTCAGCACCTTTGTGCGTCGTTATAGGCAGTTCAACAGCGTGGACTGCAAGGCTTGCACCAGCATAATCTATTGCCCATGACAGCGTTGTTTGGCGGCCTTGTTTTTTTGATTCGGGCATCGACGGATGAATTGGCACCAAGCTTGCTATCCATGGCTGATCAGTGTGATGGATGACGTCGATGTGGGTTACTATTAAAAATATAGCGAGCTATTCAATATAGACGGGGACTTCAGGCATGTTTTATATCAATATGGGTGAAAAATCGGCATGACAACGCCCCGTCTGGTACTGAGCCACATTACCAAGGGTTACCCCGCCGTGGTGGCCAACAGCGACGTGTCGTTGACCGTCATGCCCGGTGAGACGCATGCCGTGCTGGGTGAAAACGGCGCAGGCAAGTCCACGCTGATGAAGATTATTTACGGTTCGGTCAAGCCCGACCAGGGCACTGTGGCGTTTAACGGCAACATCGTTCACATCCGCAACCCGCAAGAGGCAAGGGGGCTGGGCATCAGCATGGTGTTTCAGCACTTCAGCCTGTTTGACACCATCACGGTGGCCGAAAACGTCTGGCTGGGTTTGAACAAAAGCCTGAGCCTGGAGTCAGTCACCCAATCCATCACCGCCAAGGCCGCCGAATATGGCCTGGACATTGACCCGGCGCGACCGGTCCACACCTTGAGCGTGGGCGAGATGCAGCGGGTGGAAATCATCCGCGCGCTGTTGACCAACCCGCAATTGCTGATTCTCGATGAACCCACTTCGGTGCTGACACCGCAGGCGGTGGAGAAGCTGTTCGTGGTGCTCAAAAAGCTGAGCAGCGAGGGCTGCAGCATTTTGTACATCAGCCACAAACTGCATGAAATCCGCGAACTGTGCAACGCCTGCACGGTGCTGCGGGGCGGCAAGGTCACGGGCGTGTGCAACCCGGGAGAGGAAACCAATGCCTCGCTGTCACGCATGATGATTGGAGCCGAGCCGCCGCAGCTGGTGCACCGCGCGCTTAAACCCGGTGCGCCGGTGTTGCAGGTCAATGGCCTCAAGCTGGGGCGTGCGGACCAGTTTGGTGTGGACTTGAACGACATTGCGCTGGAGGTGCGCGCTGGTGAAGTGGTGGGCATTGCGGGTGTATCGGGCAACGGACAGCGCGAGTTGCTGTATGCCTTGTCCGGCGAAGACGTGCGCGCGCCAGCCGGGGCGATTCGTATGGGCAACACGGATGTATCTGCCTTGCACCCCGGTGGTCGGCGCAAGCTGGGCCTGCATTTTGTGCCTGAGGAACGGCTGGGGCGCGGTGCCGTGCCCACGTTGGGGCTGGCGCACAACCTGCTGCTCACGCGTGACGAGGCGATTTCCAACCCTGGCTTTGCGGGCGGCTGGATCAACGTGCGCAAGCTGCAGGCCCAGGCAGCAGACATCATCGGGCACTTCAACGTCAAGGCCGGTGGGTCGAATTCTGCGGCGCGGTCCTTGTCAGGCGGCAATCTGCAAAAGTTCATCGTGGGCCGCGAGATCGATGCCAAGCCCACATTGCTGATCGTCTCGCAACCCACCTGGGGTGTGGACGTGGGCGCAGCGGCGCAAATTCGTGGAGCCATTCTGGCGCTGCGCGATGCCGGTTGCGCGGTGTTGGTGGTCAGTGAGGAACTCGATGAGTTGTTTGAGGTGAGTGATCGTCTGCATGTGATCGCACGGGGTCGCCTGAGCCCGTCCGTACCGGTAGCCGAGGCCACGGTGGAGCGCATTGGCGAGTGGATGAGTGGCTTGTGGCATGAGGAGGTGCAACATGCCTAGTCTCAAACTCGAAGCCCGCCCCCAGCCGTCCAGTTTCTGGAGCTACGGCTCGCCCATTTTGGCGTTGGTCATTACGGTGATCATCGGCGTCATCATGTTCATCGCCCTGGGCAAAGACCCGATCAAAGGGCTGGAAATGTTTTTCTGGCTGCCCATCAAAAGCGCCTATGCGGTGGGGGAATTGCTGGTGAAGGCCACGCCGTTGCTGATCATCGCGCTGGGGCTGGCCGTGTGCTTCAGGTCCAACGTCTGGAATATTGGGGCCGAGGGGCAGTACATCATCGGGGCGATTTTTGCAGGCGGTGTGGCGCTGATGGCCGACAAAACCACGGGTGGCTGGATTGTGATGCCCATCATCCTGGCCGGTGTGCTGGGCGGCATGCTCTGGGCCGCCATCGTGGCGCTGTTGCGCGACCGTTTTAATGCGAATGAAATTTTGGTCAGCCTGATGTTGGTTTACGTGGCCGTGCAGGTGCTGAGTTACATGGTGGGCGGACCGTGGAAAGACCCGCGGGGCTTCAACTTCCCGCAGACGCAAAATTTTGAGGCGATCACCCGCATTCCCCGCTTGTTTGCCGGGTCGCGGGTCAGCATTGGCGCGTTGATGGCGGTGGTGGGTGTGGTGGCAGTGTGGATTTTTCTGTTTCGTACACGGGCCGGTTTTGCGCAGCAGGTGGGTGGTTTGGCCCCGGCGGCGTCGCGCTACGCGGGATTCTCGTCGCGCAAAGCCTTGTGGACGGCGCTGCTGATTTCGGGTGGCGCGGCAGGCCTGGCTGGCGCGCTGGAAGTGGCCGGGCCGATTGGCCAGCTCACGCCCTATGTACCGGCGGGGTACGGCTTTGCCGCCATCATCGTGGCTTATGTGGGGCGTCTGCACCCAGTGGGCATGGTGTTCTCGGCCATTTTGATGAGCATGTTTTACATCGG
>JANOLC010000651.1:0-2093 GCA_031419575.1 Burkholderiales bacterium
CATGCTGCCGCCGCTATGGCAAAAGATCACGCTGTTCAACCCCGTGGTGTATCTGATCACCGGCTTTCGCTGGAGCTTTTACGGCGTTGCCGACGTGCACATTGGCGTGAGTGTGGGCATGACGCTGGTGTTTCTGTCCGCCTGCCTGGCCTTTGTGGCCTGGGTGTTCAAGACGGGGTACAAGCTGCGGACTTAAGTTTTAGTGCTGAAAAGTGCTCGTAGTCCCCGTCAAGCATCATTAGTTCGCTATTTAACTCATAGCAACCAATGAGACCATCATTGCAGGTCACCTCCGACCGCGCCGCTTGAACCAAACCCGCAGCCGCCAAACCAGCTTCACACCCAAGTACCCCACGGCTGCGCCACCCACCGCGAAGATGCCCATGCCCACCACGGTGGGCCAGCCGAATTCGGTCAACCACAACTGCGGGCCAGCGCTTTGCTGCGCGGCGGCCACCATACCCAGTGTGCCCATGCCTAACGAGGCCATCACCGATGTCCCTGTTTGGTAGGCCAGCCAAAGCCAGAACCCAATCGTCAGCGGGTTGGTCACCATCGTCATGGCAGCGGCCACCGGAATGTTCGCCTGCCAACGCGTGCAATGAAAAGCAGCCACCACCACCTGAGCCGCCGGAATGGAAAACGCCCAAAAGGTACCCACAGCCACGCCCCGCGCTACAGACTCATGCTGCAAATGCCAAAGCTTGGGGTTCAGCAATGCGGGGGCCACTGCCTTCAGCCAGGGGTGTGCGGCGAGCGCTTCGCGGGTAGGCAGCGAGGCGCGGAATCGGTGGCCCCATCCGGTGCTGGGTGTCGTCATGGGCGAAGCCCTACTTCGTTTTTTGAATTCATGGGGCAAAACTTTCCTGATGATGAAGACTGCATGTTGTCAGACGGGGAACTTGATGCACAGCAGGCAAAGGCGACCAAACAGTCCCTTTTTTACGAACTTGAAGAACATTTAATTCAGAAAAAATAGGGGCCTTCAAAAGCAAACAAATTTTTAGGTTGATATGGAAACAATTGCCCCCCTGTGGCTATGGGCCACATTCATTGCCATCGTGCTGGTGTCGTTATTCGTGGACTTTGTGGTGCTCAAGAAGCAGGGCTCGCACGACATCGGCGTCAAAGAGGCACTGAACTGGTCGCTGGTCTGGATTGCGCTCAGCTTTTTGTTCAACGGCCTGTTCTGGTGGGCGGTGAAAGACACGACTGGCTCAACGGAAGTGGCCAACACCAAGTCACTGGAGTTTTTGACCGGCTACTTGATTGAAAAATCACTGGCCGTCGACAACATTTTTGTCTTCCTGATGATCTTCACCTACTTCGCCGTGCCCACGCATTTCCAGAAGCGGGTGCTCATGATCGGCATCATCGGCGCGATTGTGTTGCGCACGGTGATGATCCTGGTGGGCGGCTGGTTGCTGGCCGAATTTCACTGGATTTTGTATGTGTTCGGCGCGTTCCTCATCCTGACCGGCGTGAAGATGTGGTGGGCCGCTGGCAAAGAGCCTGACCTGAATGACAACCCCGCCTTCAAGCTTTTGCGCAAGCTGTTGCCGGTGAGCAAAAACTACGACGGTGAAAATTTCTGGACGGTTGAGAACGGCAAAAAAATTGCTACGCCGCTGTTCATGGTGATCTGCCTGATCGCTCTCACCGACGTCATTTTTGCGGTGGACTCCATCCCCGCCATCTTTGCCATCACGAGCGATCCGTTCATTGTGCTGACCAGCAACGTGTTCGCCATTTTGGGGTTGCGCGCGATGTACTTTTTGCTGGCCGCCGTGGCCAGCAAATTCCACTTGCTGAACTACGGGCTGGCGGTGATTTTGGTCTTCATCGGTACCAAGATGTGCTTGATTGATGTCTACAAAATACCGGTGGTGTTCTCACTGGGCGTGGTGGTGGGCATTCTGGCGCTGACCATGCTGCTGAGTGTGCGCACGGCGCCCTCGCAGACCAAGGGATGAGGGCCTTGCAGATCAGATGCGAAGTTCGATGATTTGCTTGTCAAGGAAATCAGCAATTGCGTCATTGACAATCTTTGGGTGTGTGAGGGGCCCCATATGCCCAAGACCATCGAACTCCCT
>JANOLC010000652.1:0-6586 GCA_031419575.1 Burkholderiales bacterium
TGCAAAGCCGTAAGCTTGCAGGCTATTTCGCCAATTTTTCGGTACTTGTCGGTCAGGAAATATATGTTTACCTCACGCTTTACGGGGGGGCGTTGCGGCCCTGTTGCTCTATGCAATTTGGCGCTCGCCTTAGGGCTAGGACTGGGGTTAGGAATGCCCTTGCCCACACCCGCAGTTACTTTTGCATCTGAGCCCGTCCTCGGGCTTGATCGGGCTTTGCTGTTGGCCCAGCAGCACTCGCGGCAGATGGCAGCGCAAGAGGCGCTGGCCCAGTCTGCCCGGCAAATGGCCGTGGTGGCGGGCCAGTTGCCCGACCTCACGCTCAAATTTGGTATCAACAACCTGCCAGTCACCGGGCCAGATCAGTTCAATCTCACCAATGACTTCATGACCATGCAGTCGGTCGGCGTGATGCGCGAGTTGACTCGTGCCGACAAGCGTCAGGCCCGCACTGCCCGTTTTGAGCGTGAGGCCGAGGTGGCCGACGCCAACCGTGCCATGGCACAGGTCAATCTGCAACGCGACACTGCCACAGCCTGGCTGGAGCGCCACTACCTGGAGCGCATGCGCGATTTGCTGAGTGCCCAACGCACGGAGGCCACGCTGCAAGTAGAGTCCGCAGACGCGGCCTACCGGGGCGGACGTGGCGCCCAGGCCGATGTGTTTGCGGCACGTTCTGCCGTGGCGTTGATGGACGACCGCATTCTGCAGGTACAAACCCAGGTGCTGGCAGCGCAGACCCGGCTGGTGCGTTGGGTCGGTCCCGAGGGCAATCAGGTTCTGGCACCCCCACCTGACCTGAGCACCTTGCCCCTGGACACCGACAACCTGGAAGCTAAGCTGCAAGCCCATCCCCACGCTGCGGTGATGGCCAGCCAGGAGGCGGTGGCTCGCGCCGAAGCCGATGTGGCGCAAAGCGAGAAGAAGCCCGACTGGACGATGGAACTGATGTTCAACCAGCGCGGCCCGGCCTATTCCAACATGGTGTCCGTCAACTTCTCGCTACCCCTGCAGCTCAATCAGGACAAGCGGCAAGACCGCGAATTGGGGGCCAAGCTGGCCATGATCGAACAAATGCAGGCCCAGCGCGAGGAGGCCAACCGGGAGCGTGTAGCGCAAGCCCGTGGCTGGTTGCATCAGTGGCAGGGCAACCGTGATCGGCTTCTGGCCTATAACCGCGTGCTGCAACCACTGAGCCAGCAGCGCACCCAGGCCGCACTGGTGGCCTACCGGGGCAACAGCGGCCCGCTGGGCGCGGTGCTGGAGGCGCGCCGCATGGAGATTGACACTCGCATGGACCAGTTACGTCTTGAGATGGAAACGGCCACCCTGTGGGCACAACTGAATCACCTGATGGCGGGCGGCCACGAAGCCACCGTTGCCACAACACCCGCTTCGGCCCCGGAGAAATAACATGAAACGCACATTCACAATCACCGGCATCGTTTTGGTCACCGTTGCCGCTCTTGCCTCGCTGGGCGCAGGTGGCTATGCGCTTTATGCATTGGGCATGAAGCAGGGCATGGGCATGAATAGCGGTGCCGATAGGGGGGTGGCTGCGCCAGCTTCTGCTTCCAGCACAGCAGAAGTCGTCCCCCAAAGCATTGCCCAGGGCGAAGACGCCACCCGTCGCCACATCACAGCGGGCATCAAAGCCGGTGACGTAGACCCGGTCACCGGTAAGAAAATCATTTACTACCACGACCCCATGGTGCCGGGAAACAAATTCGACAAACCTGCCAAGTCGCCCTTCATGGACATGATGCTGGTGCCCGTATATGCGGACAGTGACAGCGATGGCAGCAAGGTGACGGTCAGCCCGCGAGTCCAGCAAAACCTGGGGGTGCGCACCGCCGAAGTCAGCGAGGGCGTGTTGTCACCACAAGTTTCCGCCGTGGGCAACATCTCTTTCAACGAACGCGACCAAGCTTTTGTGCAGGCCCGCGCTACCGGCTACATCGAGCGCCTGTATGTGCGTGCCACGCTGGACCGTGTGAGCAAAGGGCAAGCCTTGGCCGAACTCTACATACCCGACTGGATTGCCGCGCAAGAGGAGTTTCTATCAGTACGGCGTATGCAGGGCACAGATTTGGAAACGCTGATTGATGCCGCCCGCCAACGAATGCGACAGGTTGGCATGAACGACGAGCAAGTCCGATTGGTGGAAAGTTCAGGCAAAACCCAACCACGCATTGCGCTCATTGCACCGATTGGTGGTGTGGTGGTCGAACTGATGGCGCGTGAAGGCATGACCGTCATGCCCGGTGCCACGCTATTTCGTATCAACGGCCTTGGAAGCGTATGGGCTAACGCCGAAGTACCCGAGAGCCAAGCCGCCTTGATTCGTCCCGGCACCAAGGTGCAAGCCCATAGCGCCGCAGCACCCGGTACCATTCTGCGAGGTACCGTGCAAGCACTCTTACCGGAGGTGAATGCCACCACCCGAACGCTCAAAGCCCGTGTGGAGTTGAGCAACCCCGGCAATGTGTTGGTACCCGGCATGTTCGTCAGCATGGAGTTCATTGACGTGCGGGCGAACAAGTCCCTGCTGATTCCTACCGAAGCGGTCATCCAGACTGGCAAACGTGTGGTGGTGATGCTGGCAGAGGACAAGGGCAAGTTCCGTCCTGTAGAGGTAGAAACCGGCATCGAAAGCAACGGTCAAACTGAGATCAAACGTGGCCTGCAACTGGGTCAACGGGTGGTGGTGTCGTCTCAGTTCCTGATTGACTCGGAAGCCAGCCTCAAAGGTGTGGAGGTACGTTTGAATGACACGCCCAAACCAATTGCGGCCAACACCGCACCCCGCCATAACGGAGAAGCCAAGATTGAAGCCATCGGCAACGACAGCGTCACCTTGTCGCATGGCCCGATTCCGTCTCTCAAGTGGGGGGTGATGACGATGGACTTCAAGCTGCCTGCCAGTGGTAAGCCGCGCAATCTGGAGCCGGGCGACAAAGTGAGATTCGAGTTCTACATCGATGCGGAAGGGTTGCCACAAATCACCGGCTTGAGCGCCTTGGCTCCAAAGCCCAAGGAAGCCACAGCCAAACCAGCCGGGAGCAAGCCATGATTGCCAAGCTCATCCGCTGGTCAATCGGCAACCGTTTTCTGGTGTTGCTGGTGACCTTGATCGTTGCGGCTTGGGGTATCTATTCCGTGATGCGTACGCCCCTGGATGCCTTGCCCGATTTGTCGGACGTGCAGGTCATCATCACACCACATACCCCGGGCAGGCGCCACGCATTGTCGAGAACCAGGTCACTTACCCACTGACTACCACCATGCTGTCAGTGCCGGGAGCGAAGACCGTGCGCGGGTACTCATTCTTTGGTGACTCGTTTGTTTATGTGTTGTTTGAGGATGGAACGGACTTGTACTGGGCGCGCTCCCGAGTGTTGGAGTACCTGAATCAGGTGCAATCCCGCCTGCCCCCCAGTGCCAAAGCCACGCTAGGGCCGGATGCCACGGGCGTTGGCTGGATTTACCAGTACGCACTGGTTGACCGTTCAGGCACACAGGATGCGTCTCAACTTCGCGCCCTGCAAGACTGGTTTCTCAAATACGAACTCAAGACCGTACCCAACGTGGCGGAGGTGGCTTCGGTCGGCGGTATGGTGCGCCAGTACCAGATCGTGCTGCAACCCGACAAGCTTGCCGCTTATGGCATTCCGCTCAGCAAGGTGGTTGAAGCTGTTCAGAAGGGCAACCAGGAGGCCGGTGGCTCGGTGCTGGAACTTGGTGAAGCCAAGTACATGGTGCGCGCCAGCGGCTATCTGCAAAGCCTGGACGACTTTCGCAAAGTGCCACTGATGACCACGGCCGCGGGCGTGTCAGTCCGCTTGGGCGATGTGGCGCGCATCCAGCTCGGGCCGGAAATGCGCCGGGGCATTGGGGAGCTCGATGGTGAAGGTGAAGCCGCTGGCGGCGTGATTGTGATGCGCTCCGGCAAGAACGCGCTAGAGACGATTGCCGCCGTCAAAGCCAAGCTCAGATCGCTGCAATCCAGCTTGCCCAAGGGGGTGGAGATTGTTCCTGTCTACGACCGCTCCGGGCTGATCGAGCGAGCGGTTGAGAACCTGGGTTACAAGCTGCTAGAAGAGTTTGCAGTGGTGGCCGTGGTGTGTTTCATCTTTCTGTTTCACCTGCGTTCAGCCTTGGTGGCCATCGTGTCACTGCCGCTGGGCATCCTGGCGGCGTTCATCGTCATGCATTACCAAGGGGTGAACGCCAACATCATGTCGCTGGGCGGCATTGCGATTGCCATTGGTGCGATGGTGGATGCCGCTGTGGTGATGATTGAAAATGCACACAAACATCTTGAAAAATGGGGTCATGACCACCCGGGCCAAAACCTCCAAGGTGATGCCCGCTGGCGGGTGATTGGCGATTCGGCAGCGGAAGTTGGACCTGCGTTGTTTTTCTCGCTGCTCATCATCACGCTGTCCTTCATCCCCGTGTTCACGCTGGAAGCGCAGGAGGGACGACTGTTCTCACCGCTGGCGTTTACCAAGACTTATGCCATGGCGGCAGCGGCCGCATTGTCTGTGACGCTGATTCCAGTGCTGATGGGTTACCTGATTCGAGGTCGCATCCCGGATGAGAAAGTCAATCCGCTGAACCGTTTTCTGATCGCCGTGTACCGCCCCCTGTTGAATGGGGTGTTGCAATGGCCTAAAGCCACGTTGGTGGTTGCCGCACTGCTGCTGGGTTTGAGCTTGTGGCCTTTGCAGCATATTGGTGGCGAATTCATGCCGCGCCTGGACGAGGGGGATTTGCTATACATGCCGTCAGCCCTGCCCGGCTTGTCGGCGGGCAAGGCCAGCGAGTTGCTGCAGCAGACTGACAGGCTCATCAAAACCGTGCCCGAAGTGCTCAGTGTCTATGGCAAGGCCGGACGGGCTGAAACGGCGACTGACCCGGCGCCAATGGAGATGTTCGAGACCACCATCCAGTTCAAACCCAAAGACCAATGGCGGCCCGGCATGACGCAGGACAAGCTGGTGGATGAACTCGATCGCATCGTGAAAGTGCCAGGTCTTGCCAACATTTGGGTGCCGCCGATCCGCAACCGTATCGATATGCTGGCGACTGGCATCAAAAGCCCGGTGGGAGTCAAAGTCGCAGGAGCCGACCTTGCCACCATCGACCGCCTGACCAGCGAGATTGAAAAGGCACTCAAGGACGTGCCCGGTGTCAGCAGCGCCTTGGCTGAACGCTTGACAGGTGGGCGTTATGTGGACGTCAACATCAACCGGGACGCCGCCGCCCGTTTTGGTATGAACATCGCCAATGTGCAGTCCGTCATTACCTCGGCGGTGGGGGGCGACAACATTGGTGAAACGGTGGAGGGCTTACAGCGCTTCCCCATCAACATGCGCTACCCGCGTGAAATCCGCGATTCACTGGAGAAACTGCGTGCATTGCCTGTCGTTGCAGACAACGGACAACGGTTGGTGCTGTCGGATGTGGCCGACCTTCGCATTACCGACGGCCCGCCCATGCTGCGCAGTGAGAACGCCCGTTTGTCGGGGTGGGTGTATGTGGACATTCGCGGGCGCGATTTACGCTCTGCGGTACAGGACATGCAAAAGGCTGTTTCCGACAAGGTGGCGTTGCCTGCAGGTTATTCGGTGTCTTGGTCGGGGCAGTTCGAGTTTCTGGAGCGTGCCATAGCCAAGCTCAAGGTGGTGGTTCCGTTCACCTTGCTCATCATTTTTGTGTTGCTGTATCTGACATTCAAGCGGTTTGATGAGGCCCTGCTTATCATGGCAACCTTGCCTTTGGCGCTGATTGGTGGCATCTGGCTGCTGTACCTGTTGGGTTACAACTTGTCAGTCGCCGGGGCTGTTGGCTTTATTGCGCTGGCCGGGGTGTCGGCGGAGTTCGGAGTCATCATGCTGCTGTACCTCAAACAGGCATGGAACGCGCGTATTGCACAAGGTAAAACCAGCACCGAAGACCTGCTGGATGCCATTCGAGAAGGCGCAGTGTTGCGCGTGCGGCCCAAGGCTATGACGGTAGCAGTAATTCTGGCTGGTCTGCTACCCATCATGTGGGGTGCGGGCACAGGTTCAGAAGTGATGCAGCGTATTGCCGCGCCTATGGTGGGTGGCATGATTACTGCGCCGCTGTTATCGATGTTTGTGGTTCCAGCCGTCTTTTGGCTATTGCGGTCACGCAAATAGAGCTTAAAAACTCCGGCACGGATGGGGGTGATGTCTAAACGGAGCGTGTTTGTGCGGCGTTCTGGAGAGCTGGGGTGAGCCGTATTGGCCGTGCAGGGCGGAATCCGTGCGTCAATGCAAAAAATAAGGCCGATTGGGTCTCATATCTGGGGGGTGGATTCATCTTCACACCTTAATGGGTTTGGTTGCAGTGTGTTGCACTTCGCGTTTGAGTGAACCAGGACTAGAGGCACGTTTTATCAGACGTCCTCCACATCGGTGTGTCCCCTAGCCAATGTTCGCCAACGCACGGACAGCCGACCAACCAACGTCTACGCTGAGCCACTTTACCCACTGGAGCCATCACCATGAACACAAATTTAAAGCGTGTAGTAACGATTGCCACACTGGCATTGGGG
>JANOLC010000653.1:0-7321 GCA_031419575.1 Burkholderiales bacterium
GCAGGTCAACACCGTCATGCTCAGCCACCGCGACATCGACCACACCGGCGGTGCGCTGGCCGTGCTGGCCCAGCAACCGCAGGCCGAGTTGATCAGCTCTATCGAAGACGCGCACGAGCTGCAAGCGGTACGCAAAGCCACCCGTTGCGCAGCGGGCCAACACTGGCAGTGGGATGGCGTTGACTTTGACGTGCTGCGCCCGCTGGCGGCGGACTACAACGCGGGCTTGAAATCCAATGCCATGAGCTGCGTGCTGCGGATTTCCAATGGCCAGCAATCGGCCCTGTTGGTGGGCGACATCGAGCAGCCGCAAGAAGCGCAATTGATAGAGGCGGACAAGCGTTTCGCCGACGGGCCGCCCCTCGGCGAAATAGCCCCCACGGGGGGCAGCGCAGCACACGCAATGGCAGGAGTGGGGGCAAGTAGGCTCAAAGCTGATGTGTTGCTGGTGCCGCACCACGGCAGTAAAACCTCCAGCAGCGAGGCCTTTCTGGATGCCGTGCAACCCCGCATTGCCCTGGTGCAGACGGGCTACCGCAATCGCTTTGGTCACCCGGCCCCGCCCGTGCTGGACCGTTATGTGCAGCGGCGCATTGCGGTGTTTGACTCGCCCCGCTGCGGCGCGGCCACGTGGGATTCGGCCCACCCAAAGGGGGTGCGTTGTCATCGGCAAGAGGCCTTGCGCTACTGGCATCACCGTCCCCCCGGGTAAGCCAGCACAGGTTGCTGGCTTACAACTTGCTATCCTCCTTGCAGGAGATTGAACTTTATGCAGAAATTTGACGAGATGTACACCCAGCTGCCCTATGAGTTCTTTACTCATGGCGCACAGATTCGCGACCATTACAAGATTTACGACGAATGGCTGGCGCGCCAACCCGGTGACATGATGGCCAAGCGGCGTGAAGAGGCTGAGATGATCTTTCGCCGCGTCGGCATCACCTTCGCGGTGTATGGTGAGAAGGACGAAGACGGCTCAGGTACCGAGCGCCTCATTCCCTTTGATTTGATTCCTCGCGTCATCCCCGCCCATGAATGGGCCAGCATGGAGAAAGGCTTGGTGCAGCGCGTTACCGCCCTCAATCGCTTTATTCACGACGTTTACCACGAGCAGGACATCATCAAAGCAGGTCTGGTGCCGCGCGACCAGATTGAGAATAACGCCCAGTTCCGCCCCGAGATGGTGGGGGTGAACGTGCCGCACCAAATTTATTCACATATCTCCGGCATTGACATCGTGCGCGCGGCAGATGCGAAAGGCAATGGCGAGTACTACGTGCTGGAAGATAACCTGCGGGTGCCCAGCGGTGTGAGCTATATGCTGGAAGACCGCAAGATGATGATGCGTCTCTTCCCCGAACTGTTCAGCGCGCACCGCGTAGCCCCCATCGCCCATTACCCCGATTTGCTGCTGGAAACCCTGCGCGACAGCAGCCCGGCCACCACCGCCGAGCCCACGGTGGTGGTACTGACCCCCGGCATGTACAACAGCGCTTACTTCGAGCACGCGTTTTTGGCGCAGCAAATGGGCATTGAGCTGGTCGAGGGGCAAGATTTGTTCGTCAAAGACAACTTTGTCTACATGCGCACCACCCGCGGCCCCAAGCGGGTCGATGTGATTTACCGCCGCGTGGACGATGACTTTTTGGACCCCAAGGCCTTCAGGCCTACCTCGACGCTGGGTTGCCCTGGCCTGCTGGACGTTTACAAAGCCGGCCACGTGACCATTTGCAATGCCGTGGGCACGGGCGTGGCGGACGACAAATCCATCTACCCCTACGTGCCTGCGATGATCGAGTTTTATTTGGGTGAGAAACCCATTTTGAACAACGTACCCACCTACATGTGCCGCAACAAAGACGACCTGGCCTACACGCTGGCCAACATGAAAGACCTGGTCATCAAAGAAGTGCACGGCGCGGGTGGCTACGGCATGCTGGTCGGCCCGGCCGCCACCAAGGCCGAGATTGAAGACTTCCGCAAGGCCGTCATGGCCAACCCCAACGGCTACATTGCGCAACCTACCCTCAGCTTGTCGAGTTGCCCCACGTTTGTGGAGAGCGGCATTGCCCCGCGCCACATTGATTTGCGCCCGTATGTGCTCAGCGGAAAAACCGTGCAGATGGTGCCGGGTGGCCTGACCCGCGTGGCGCTGAAAGAAGGCTCGCTGGTGGTCAATTCCTCGCAAGGTGGTGGCACCAAAGATACCTGGATTCTGGAGGGCGATGAGGTGGCTGAGTCCGATGCAGTCCAGGGCCAAAGCCAGTCGCAATCTCAGTCCGCTGCCTAAACGAAACGACAGTCGCCCTCAATTCAAGGAGCCAATTCCATGCTGTCACGTACTGCTGACCATCTGTTCTGGATGTCCCGCTACACCGAGCGCGCCGAGAACACCGCGCGCATGCTCGATGTGAACTACCAAACGTCGCTGCTGCCCCAGTCAGATGCCGTCGCCGTCATGGGCTGGCAGGGGCTACTGAGCATCAGCGAGTTACTGCCCACCTACACCGAGCTGCATGGTGACATCGAAGCCAAAACGGTGATGGACTTCATGGTGAAAGACGAAGAAAACCCGTCCTCTATCGTCTCGTGCTTGAGCGCCGCGCGGGAGAATGCCCGCGCGGTGCGCGGCACGCTGACAACTGAAGTGTGGGAGACCCTCAACACCACCTGGCTGGAGGTCAAACGCATGATTCGCGCCGGCGAGTTTGAGCGTGATCCGTCGCAGTTTTTTGAATGGGTGAAGTTTCGCTCTCACTTGTCGCGCGGCGTGACGGTGGGCACCATGCTCATGGACGAGGCGCTGTACTTCATGCGTCTGGGCACATTTTTGGAGCGGGCCGACAACACAGCGCGCCTGGTGGATGTGAAATTTCACGCCGTGCAAAGCGACTTTTTTGGCGCGGCCAACGAGAAAGACCAAGAATACGACTTCTACCACTGGAGCGCGATTCTGCGCAGCGTGTCCGGCTTTGAGGTGTACCGCAAGGTCTACCGGGACGTGATCAAGCCCGAGCGTGTGGCCGAGTTGCTCATCCTGCGTCCCGACATGCCGCGCTCCTTGCACGCTAGTCTGAACGCCGTCGTCACCAATTTGGCGCTGGTGGCCAACGACCAAAGCAGTGAGACCAATCGACGTGCCGGCAAGCTGGCGGCTGAACTCAAATATGGCCGTATCGATGAAATTTTGGCGACCGGTCTGCATGCCTACCTGACCCAGTTTCTGGACCGCGTCAATGACCTGGGTGCCCACATCAGCCGGGATTTTTTGGTGCCAACTGAGAGTTGATCACCCGCGCCACCTCCTGCCCCAGCTCAATCACAGCCATCGCGTAATAGCTGCTCCAGTTGTAGCGTGTGACGGCGTAAAAGTTCTCGGTGCCAGCCACATAGGTCGGCTCTCCCCCCGCGTTTTGCAACTCAACCAGCGCCAGCGGGCCTTTGTGTTGCAACGCTGCACCTTCCAGAACGGCACCTTTGGCCATGAAACTCGCCACGCTGAACGTGGGCAGGATGTCGGGGGCCATCAGGGCTTCCATGTCGAGTTTCGAGCGGTCAAACGTCACCGGGTAATGGGTGGGCATGCCACTCTGCCAATTGAAAGCCTTGAAATAGTTGGCGACCGAGCCAATCACATCGGCCGGGCTGTTGAACAGGTCCACCTTGCCGTCGCCATCAAAGTCCACCGCATATTTCACCCAGCTTGACGGCATGAACTGTGGCAGGCCCATTGCCCCGGCGAAGCTGCCGCGCAGGCTCAAAGGGTCGGTGGCGGTGCGGCTGGTCAGGCTCAGGTACTGCTCCAGCTCGCCCTTGAAAAACTCGCGCCGCTCACGGGCGCGCGGGTGCGCATTGGGGAAGTCAAACGCCAGCGTGGCGAGCGCATCCATCACCCGGAAGTCGCCCACCTGCTGGCCGTAGATGGTTTCCACGCCAATGATGCCAACGATGATCTCGATTGGCACGCCGAACTCCTTCTCGGCGCGCACCAACGTCTCCCTGTTGGCCTGCCAGAACTTCACCCCGGCGCTGATGCGGATGGGGTCAATGAACCGGCTGCGGTACACGCGCCAGATTTTGACCGTGCCGACCGGAGGGGGGGTAATGTACTTGGCCACCAGTGGCAACAGGTGGGCTTGGCCAATGGCTTGGCGCACCCAGTCGCGGTCTAAATTGCGGCGCAGGGCGATGTCGTCAGCGGCGGCCATGGCATCGTCACGGCTGGCGTAAGCGGGACCCACCTGGATGGCTTTGCTGGGCTTTGTGGCAGCCTTTTGGGGCGATAACTTCGGCTTCTTGGCGGACGATTTTTGGTTCAAACCAGGTTTTTTGGCATCTAATGCAGCCAAAGTCCCCGTTGATATTGAGTAGTTTGCTATAAAAAATATAGCTAATGCGATGAACTTGCGAGCTGACGAAGGAGACTTCATGAAAAAACAAACGAAAGAAGGGGGACAAGAATCAATTGGGCCAAGGCAGTTGGTTGAATTCACGCCGCAAGGTGGTCAGGCCTGCGCGCCCACCGGGCGTATTGGCTGCGGCAGGGGCATAGCGTAGCGCTTCCAGCTTGAGCAGCCAGTCCCGAATTGCGGATGGGCCAGCCGTGGGCAAGTGGTGAGACTCGGCCCACACCAGCCATTGTTCGGCCATGCGCCGGGGGGGACTATTGGGTGCCAGCGTGACACCTGCCTTCTCAAGGCGTTTGGCGGCCTCACCCAGCAGATGCAGCCAGGGGTCGTGGCGACTGTGTTCCCACAGCGTCCAAGCGGCACCGAACAGAGTGACAAAAACCAGTAGCCCGGCTAAGACAAGCCCCAAGTCTTCCCAGCGGGGTGAGGTGAAGCCGATGTTTTTCAGCAGGTTCAACTGGCTGGACTCGGTGTAATTCAGCACCCATTGGTTCCAGCCGTTGTTCATGGCCTCCCAAGCGGCGCGGATGTTGGCCACCATACTGGGGCTGACGGTGCCAAACGCGCCATTGAACGCGCTGGCGATTAGGCCCTGCGGGGCCGCCAGCCGCTGGAATGCCCCAGTGCGCCCCGGCGCGACAGACGAGGTCGGGTCTACCCGTCGCCAGCCTTGCCCGGCAATCCAGACCTCGGCCCAGGCGTGGGCATCGCTTTGACGCACCGTCCAGAAGCCGTCCACCGCGTTGAGTTCACCGCCCTGGTAGCCGGTGACGATCCGGGCGGGCACATCCAGTGCGCGCATCAAAATCACGAAGCTCGAGGCGATGTGTTCGCAAAACCCCTGCTTGCGGTCAAACCAGAATTCGTCAGCCGTGTCTTTGCCAAACACACCGGGTTCCAGTGTGTAGGTGTAGCCACCAGTGCGCAGCCGCTCCAGCACTGCATTCACCAACACCAGGCCATCGGCGCTGCGGTAGCGTGGGTCGTTGCGGATTTGCACGGCCAGTTGCAGTGTGCGGGGGTTGAAGCCGGGGGGCAAATTCACAAAGTCCTGCAAACTGGGCGTTTTGGTGAGTGGCCCGTAGCGGAAGTCCGGATAACTTTGGGCCTTGTACCGCGTGAGGTCGGTCGCCACTCGGCTGGACAGCCAGACCAGGTCACGGGTCTGCGTGGTGTCAGCCTCTGCAATTTGGGGGCTGTTGGGGGTGGCATCCAGCACCAGCAACCAGGGGCGGTTGTTAGGCTCCAGGGTCACCTCGTAGTTCACGGCCTTGCCACTCACCTGCAGGTTGGCCGGGGCTTGCATCTGCGCCGGGAAGCCCGAGCGAAGTGGCCGCCATTCCCGTCCGTCAAAGGTCGATAACACCGGCCCCCGGAAGTACAGCGCCGACTGCGGGGGCACATCGCCCTCAAACCGGACCCGCATGGCAATGCTCGAATCCAGCGCCAGTGAGGCAATCGCTCCCACCTGCATATTGGCGGACAAACCACTGCGCCCACTCATGGCATCTGATGGCAAGCCCCACAGCGGCGACATGCGCGGGAACAGCACAAACAGCACGGCCATCACTGGCGCGCCCTGCAGTGCCATCCAACCCGCTGTTTTGGCCGCCTGCAGCAGGGGCGGCTTGCCCACGGGCATGTGGGTGTTGACCAACGCGGTAAGCAGACCCAGCAGCGCGATGAGCATGGCGGCGGCGGTGAGCAACGACTGCGAGAAGAAGAAGTTGGTGAGCATGGTGAAGAAGCTCAAAAAGAACACAACAAAGGCGTCTCTTCTGGCCCGCAGCTCCAGCGTTTTCAACGCCAGCAACACCACGATCATCGTGACCCCCGCGTCACGGCCCATCAGGGTGCGATGGGTTATGAACGTCGCGCTGATGGTCAGGATCAGCAGGGCCAGCAGCCACCAGCGGGACGGCAACGGTTTGGATTGGAGGGCCAGCCAACCGCGCCAGATCAAAACGCCTGCTGCCAGGCCGCTGCACCACAGGGGCAGGTTTTCAACCTGGGGCAGGACGACCCAGGCAATGACGACCAGCAGGAAGAGTGTGTCGCGGCTGTCACGGGGCAGGTTGTTGAGTTTCGTCAACATAAGGCCAGCGCTTCCAGGCAGGTCCGTTTGTGCCGTTCGTCGCACCCCGGTTTGATCTCGCCAGAGGGCAACCTCAGTCCATAATCCAACCCCTTGCGGTGCGCCTCCAACACCCAAGCACACAGGCGAGAAAGCTTGTGTTCGGTCTCCGCCACGCCGCAGTGCGCATAGTCCAGCCACAGCTCATATCGCTGTACTTGTTGCGCGTCCCGGCTGACCAGCTCGTCAGCTTTGGCGGCCTTCTTCCAGACCACCAGCTTCAAGGGGTCACCACGCCGATACGCCCGTACGCCGTCGTACTCGCCGCTGGCTTGTAAATTTGCCGTAGCGGCACCGCCAGCCCGTGGCTCGCCGGGCGGAAGCGGTGGGGGGAATGGCTCGGGTGCGGGGTATATCAACACTTGGGCAGCGGGCCGCCAGACTGTCCAAACCCGGAAAGTCCCTAGCGGAAAGCGGGTTTCAGCCGTCAGCGTGGGCACGCGATGCAGGCCACGCCGCAGGGGTTTGAAAGCCACGTGCACAGTGGCGCTGCCTTGGGCAGGCACGTCCGTCCACACCCATTGGCTGGCACCCAACACGCTCAAACCAATGCCATACCGTACCGACCGCCTCTGGCTCGACAACTTAATGCCAAATACAGTGCTAGTCCCTTTGTACTGGGCATCTGGTGCTATCAAAATCATAGTAATACCCCGCAGCGTGCCGTGGCAGACGTGCATACCCACCACCGCGCTGCCCGCCAGCAAAAAGGTCAACAGATACCCTAAATTGAGTTGGTAGTTGATGGACGCGACCAGCAACACCAGCAACGTGGCCG
>JANOLC010000654.1:0-3848 GCA_031419575.1 Burkholderiales bacterium
CGTTTGACTTGCGTCACCCTGAGCTCGTCACCTACACCGAGCGGGGCCGCAACGTGGTGGGGTCCGGGTTTCGCACCCATTTCAAGCGCTGGTGGAAAGCGGCGGGCATGCAGTACCAACCCAGCCCATTGCCATCGCAGCAGATTGATGAAGTGCCCATCGTGATGGTGGCCATCCCGCACAAGAAAGTGACCGATGCCACGCTTTACGCCCTGCGCCAGGCCGTGGGTCGCGCCCTGGGCACCCGCCCCGGCGCACGGCTGGCGTGTGTGACTGTGATCTCGTCCGGGCTAACCAGTGCCACCGACAGTGAGACCAGTGTGCACCGCCGCTACCTGACCAGCCTGCGCCAGTGGGCCCAACCGCTGGATTTGCTCGGCCACCAGACTTCGTACCACGTGATCGAGTCGGGCGACGTGGCACAGGCCCTCGTGACCTATGCAATGGGCAACCACGTGAGTGTGATCGTGATCGGGGCTGCTACCCACGGGCTGCTAACGCAGCGTTTTGTAGCCACCGTGCCCATCAAGGTCGCCATGGAGGCACCCTGCACGGTGATTTTGGTCAAGCAGGCGCTGCCATTCGAGCGCCTGATCGAGCAGGCCGCCAAGCTCAAGCCCATCTGGAACAAGGATCGGGACGCGCCCTTTTAAAAAAGCAACCAAGCCCGACAATAGGGCGATGGATTCCCAACCCCCTGATTTCTATAACGTCGCTCCCCACGCCCATCTTTCTGGACCGCACGCCTTCGAGTCGCTCACCCCCGATGTGGTGATGGACGCGCTGGCCAGCGTGGGCCTCTACGGCGATGGCCGCCTATTGGCCCTGAGCTCCTACGAGAACCGCGTCTACCAATTGCATCTGGAAGATGACCACAGAGACGAAAAGGTGGTCGTCGCCAAGTTTTACCGCCCCGAGCGTTGGACTCAGGCGCAAATTTTGGAAGAACACGCCTTCAGTGCCGAACTGATGGCGGCTGAAATCCCGGTCATTGGCCCCATGAACCTGAACGGCACCACGCTGCATGACTTTGGCGGTTTTGCCTTCAGTGTGAGCCCCAGCCGGGGCGGCCGCCCCCCCGAGCTGGACAACCCCGAGGTGCTGGAGTGGATTGGCCGCTTTTTGGCACGCATCCACGCCGTGGGTGAAAAGCAGCCCTTCGTCAGCCGTCCGGCCCTGAACCTGCAAACTTTTGGAGTCGACTCGCGCGACTGGTTGCTGGCCCAGCACACCGTGCCGCTGGACGTGTCTGGCGCGTGGCAAGAGGCGTCACAATCTGCTCTAAATATAATAGCTAACTATTCATGTTTGACGGGGACTTCGGGCACTTTTTATGCTGAAAACTCGCCGATCAAACAAATTCGCCTCCATGGCGACTGCCACCCCGGCAACATCCTGTGGACGCCCACCGACGTGCCCGCTGCCGCCGGCCCCGGCCCGCACTTTGTGGACCTGGACGACGCCCGCACCGGCCTGGCCGTGCAAGACCTGTGGATGCTGCTCAGTGGCGACCGCCAGCAACGCACCCGCCAATTGGGCGCGCTGGTCGATGGCTACGAGCAGTTCCGCGAATTCGACCGCCGCGAGCTGGCCCTGATCGAGCCGCTGCGCACCCTGCGCCTCATCCACTACAGCGCCTGGCTGGCCCGCCGCTGGGCCGACCCCACCTTCCCCATCAACTTCCCGTGGTTTGGCTCCAGCGACTACTGGAAGGGCCAGGTGTTGATGCTTGAAGAGCAGATGGAAGCGATGCAGGAGGAGCCGTTGGTGGTGTGATTCCGGTTATGCGGGACAATCGAGGGTTTTTGCTAATACGCGGCCTAAACCACTCAACCCGCTCAACCCGTACTTCCCGACCCCATGGCTCTCATCACCCTTCTCAATGCGCAACTGGCCTACGGCCACGTGGCCCTGCTCGACCACACCGACTTTGCGCTGGAGACCGCGGAGCGGGTGGGGCTGATCGGGCGCAACGGCACGGGCAAATCAAGCATGCTCAAAATCTTGGCTGGCATGGAAAAACCCGACGACGGCACCCTGCAAGTGCAGACCGGCACCCGAATTTCCTACGTGGCGCAAGAGCCATCGCTGGATGGCGAAGCCACTGTTTTCATGGCGGTGCGTGCGGGCCTGGAGCGGGTGATCGGCCTGATTGAAGAATATTGCCTGGGCCACGGCGACCTGGATGCCATGCAAAGCGAGATCGAAACGCTGGACGGCTGGAACTGGGAACAGCGCGTGAACGAGACCCTGCAGCGCCTGCACTTAAACCCGGATGCGCTGGTCAACACCCTGTCGGGCGGTACCAAGAAGCGTGTGGCACTGGCCCAAGCCCTGGTCGCCCAGCCCGAGGTGCTGCTGCTGGACGAGCCCACCAACCACCTGGACCTGGACAGCATCGAATGGCTGGAAGGCCTGCTGGTGGACTTCAAAGGCTCCATCATCACCATCACCCACGACCGCTCCTTTCTGGACAACGTGGCCACCCGCATTGTGGAGCTGGACCGCGGCAAGCTGATGAGCTACCCCGGCAACTTTGCGGCCTACCTGATTCAAAAAGAAGAGCAGCTGGCGCAAGAGGCGGTGATCAACGCCAAGGCCGACAAGTTGCTGGCACTCGAAGAGGTGTGGATTCGCAAAGGCGTGGAAGCCCGCCGCACCCGCGCCACCGCGCGCATCGTGCGTCTGGACGAGCTGCGCGGCAAGCGTGAGGCCCGACGCGACGTGGTGGGCAGCGTCAACATGGACGTGAACAGCGGCGACAAGAGCGGCAAGTTGGTCTCGGAAATGGTTCATGTCAGCAAGACGTTCTACTCCGTTCACCCTGAGCCCGTGGAAGGGCAGGCTTTGTCAGGCTCAGTCCGAACGGTGGTGCGCGACTTCACCGCCACCATTCTGCGCGGCGACAAAATTGGTTTGCTGGGCCCCAATGGCGCGGGCAAGACCACGCTGCTCAAACTCATCCTGGGCGAACACAAGCCCGACCCGGCACCCGCCAACGCGCCCAAGCCGGAACCTGGCCACAGCCCGTGGGGCACGGTGCGCCTGGGAAGCAACGTGACCGTGGCCTACTTCGACCAGATGCGCAACGCGCTGGACCTGGACTCGACCCTGGAAGACTTCATCAGCCCCGGCAGTGAGTGGATCGAAATTGGCAATCAGAAGAAGCACCGCAAGAGCTACCTGAGTGACTTTTTGTTCTCGCCCGCGCGCGCCACCTCACCTGTGCGCAGTTTGAGCGGTGGTGAGCGCAACCGCCTGCTGCTGGCCCGCCTGTTCGCCCGCCCCGCCAACGTGTTGGTGCTCGACGAGCCCACCAACGACCTGGACATTGACACGCTGGAACTGCTGGAAGATTTGCTGCAAAGCTACGATGGCACCGTGTTTCTGGTCAGCCACGACCGTACCTTCTTGGACAACGTGGTCACCAGCACCATTGCCTTTGAGGGCGATGCCAAATGGCGCGAATACGAAGGGGGAGTGAGTGACTGGCTGATCCAAACCAAACGCGCCAACGCCATCAACGCGGCCCTTGGCAAGAGCACCGCCAAGCCGTTCAATTATGAACGCGAGCAGCTGCAAAAGCAGGAGCAGGCTAGTGCGCAGGTGAATGCTCAAGTCAGTGCCAAAACACCCGCAGCACTACCGCCCAAGCCAAAAAAACTCAGCTTCAAGGAGCAGCGCGAGCTGGATGGCCTGCCCGCCCAAATTGCCGCGCTGGAAGCCGAGCAAAAAGACATCGGCGATGCACTTGCCGACGGCAGCCTGTTCGCGAAGGACAGTACCCGTGCCGTGGCATTGTCCGCACGCAATGCAGCGATTGATGACGAGCTGCTGGCGGCGCTGGA
>JANOLC010000655.1:0-6120 GCA_031419575.1 Burkholderiales bacterium
CGGGTTCGACACCCCGCTCGCCACGTGCCCGGAAGGCACATGCTGGGCGGCGGATTCGATGTGCCCGGTTTGGTCATCAAAGAAAAAATCGGGCTCGAACTCGCGCAGAAATTCACCCTTGGCCAGGCCACCCAGAAACATCGCCTCATCCACTTCAATGTTCCAGTTCATCAGCGTGCGAATGGCACGTTCATGCGCCGGTGCGCTGCGGGCGGTAACCAGTGCGGTGCGGATGCGCATGGTGGGTGTGCCTTCTTGCTGCAGGCGTTGCAGGGCGCTTAGCAGCGGCTTGAACGGCCCGGCCAGCAGCGGCTGCGTGGCCTTTTCGGTCTCGTGTTTTTGAAACGCGCTCAGGCCCTGCGCTTGGTAGACGCGCTCGGCTTCATCACTAAACAGTACCGCATCACCATCGAAGGCGATGCGCACTTCGGTGGGGTGAGCTTCGCTGGCGTGGGCCGAGTGCGGGTAGACCTGAGCGGCGGGCACTCCGGCATCCAGCGCGGCGCGCACATCACTCAGGTGGGTGGATAAAAACAGGTTGGCATGCAGGGGCTTCAAATAGCGCCACGGCGGCTGGCCGCGGGTAAAGCTGCCACGCTCAATTTGCAAACCGTAATGCTGGGCTGAGCGAAACACGCGCATGCCGCTGACGGGGTCGTTGCGCGACAGGATGACCACTTCGACCCGATGCGTTTTTTTGTCGCCTGCCACCGCAGAGTCATTGAAAGCCAGCAATTTTTTAACCAATGAGAACGCCACACCCGGTTTGGCGGGCAATTCCAACCGCGCCAGTTGCAAATCCATGTAGGCGCGGTCTTTGTGCAGGCCTTCGCCATGCTCGAACACTTCGTTTTCTTCTTCAAAGTCAAACAGCGCCCGGCTTGAGATTGCCACGACCAATTTGCCGTCAAGTGTCATTGCCATAAGGGTTATTTGACCAATTGGTTGAGCTGGATGATGGGCAGTAGCACGGCCAGCACGATCAGCATAACGACCAGGCCCATCGCCACAATCAACAGTGGCTCGGCAATCGTGGCGAGTTGAATCGAGCGCCGCTGCACCTCGGTGCTGAGCTGTTTGGCGGCGCGGCCCAGCATCAGGGGCAACTGCCCGGTCTGCTCACCCAAGCGGGCAAACATACCCAGCAAGCCTGGGAAGCGCTTCTTTTGCCCCAGTGCTGAGGCCAGGGGTGCGCCTTCACGCACCAGCACCAGAATCTGCAAGGCATCGGCGTGCATCGCCCGGTTGGACAACGTGTCAGCCGCCGCTTGCAGGGCCTTCAAAATCGGCACCCCGGCCGCCGCCAACATGGCCAACGTGCTGGCAAAGCGCGCAGCGTTGTAGCCGCAGCTCAGGCGACCCAGAACGGGCAATTCCAGCCAAAAAGCATCAAACTTCTCACGAAAAGAGGCACTAGTCCACGCCAATCTTACAAAGATTGCTACCAAAATCATAGCAAGCAGCATGAGCCAACCGTAGTCACGCACGAGGTTGCCCAAGCCCAGCATGATGACGGTCAGCAGGGGCAGCGCACGCTTGCTGCCCGCAAACACATTGGCTACCTGCGGCACCACGTAGCCCAGCAAAAACATCACGATGACAATCGCCACCAGCGTGACGATGGCCGGGTACAGCGCCGCGCCAATCAGCTTGGCTTTGAGCGCCTGTTGCTCCTCCAAGTCATCGGCCAGGCGCTCCAGCACCAAACCCAGGTTACCGCTTTGCTCGCCCGCACCAATCACGGCGACGTAGATGCCAGAGAACTCGCGCGGATGCTGCGACAGCGCTTTTGCAAACGTCGTGCCGCCGTTGACTTCAGCCCGCAACGTGGCCACCAGATTGCGCTGCGCCTCGTCCTGCGCCTCATCACTCAAGGAAGTCAGCGCACGCTCCAGCGGGAGGCCCGACGACACCAGCCCGGCGACTTGTCGCGTCCAGATGGCCAGGCCCGTGGTGTTGAATACGCGCGGCGTAAATACGGAAGTGCTCAAGCCCTTGCCAGACGCCTGACTGGCACCGCCCGAGGGGCTACCCCCTGCGGCAACTGCCTCCACCACCACAGGCACCAGCGCTTGTGCCCGCAACAAACCGCGTGCAGACTTTGCCGTGTCCGCCTGCATCACGCCCTTGCGGGTCAGCCCGTCAACCGTCAGGGCTTCAAACGAGTAAGCAGGCATAAGTTACGCGGGCATGGGCTATTCGGTTTACCGAGCCTTCGCTTCACGGTTTTTCCGGCGCGTATCCAGGTGCCATGCCAAGAATGGCAAGATCACCATCGACCCAGGCACCACCCAAATCAGCAAATAGGGGCTAACGTTAGACGCAGACTTGATCATGCCGCGCAACTCGCGACGCTCTTCCGGGGTCCACTTGCCACCATTGCGCTGCTTCATCAACAGCGGCACCGCCCCTCTAAGCCGCCCCAACTCATCGCGAATACGGGATTTTTCCCGGTTAGTTCCCGCCAGCATGGACGCAAACCAGACCGGGGCCTTGTTGTTCATCTTGGCTTGGTACGACAGGGTCTTGCTGCCGTCAAAGGGTTCTGCCTCCTTGGCCGCAGGTTGTTCAGTTTCAGGCAACTTGGGCTTCAGCACGGGAAATTTCATGATCGAATTATCTTTCAACAAATCCTTGCTTTCTATTGCCTTTTATCAGTCCGCACCCGAACCACAAGCGGTGTGCCCGCCAACCTCTCAAAATCCACAAGCTTCTGGATCAGACGGGCATCCAGAACGTGGTGGATCGACAGCATCATGGCGCCGTTGGGAGCGATCAGATCCCGGGACAAAACCATGCCCACCACCAGATCCTTCGTCGCAACCACCGTCTCACCTACCTTGCCCACGTCATCCGTTGCCGGTGCGTCCAGTAATGACAGAAAAGTGCTGACCACCTGCGGGTCATAACGATTGCCACTGCCGTGCAACATCAGAGTCTTGATGTCATTGGCACTCAGGCTGCGCTGTGCAAAGGCACCAATGTGAAAGTTGTCATAGTCACTGGTCACTGCCAAAATCCGGGCGCCCATGGGGATCGCCTCTCCACGCAATTGTTGCGGATGGCCCGTGCCGTCATACCGTTCCAGCTGGGCACCAATCGATGTGGCAGCGCCACGCAAATCCTGAAGCGGCATCAGCAACTGCTCCGCCAGACCCGGGTGTTTGCGGAATTGCTCAAGGTGCCTGGGGCTCATCGCGGCCAGGGGTGTTGACAGCAACTCGTCGGAGAACCCTACCTTGCCGATTTCATGCAGCAAGCCGGCGACAAATATTTCCTGCACCAGTTTCCCGTCCAATGCCATTTTGGTGGCCACTTTGCGCGCCATATCCGCGACCCGCCGCGAGTGGCCGGTCAGACCGCCGCCGCGCATTTCGATCAACGAAGAAAACACCTTGATAGAGGTGACAAAGGTGGCTTTCAATTCCTCGTGCGCTTTCTGCAACAACGCACCGGAGGCCTTCAATTCAGCCGTTCGTGCCTCAACCTTGGCCTCCAGGCTGGCATTGAGGGCTTTGAGCTCGTCATTTTGTGCCCGGGTCAGCGCCTCAAGCCGGTTCTTCTCCTGCTCCAGCACTTTGCGCTCCAGCGCATGCTGGACCAGCAGAACAATGTCATTGTCATCCCAGGGCTTTGTGATGTAGCGGTAAATCTCCCCCCGGTTGATAGCCTCGACAATGGAGGAGATGTCGGCATACCCGGTCAGCAGCAAACGCATGGTGTCGGGCCAACGCGTGCGCACATGTTCCAGAAATTTTGCACCGTCCATCTCGGGCATGCGCATGTCGGAGATCACCAGATCGACCGGTTCCTGCTCCAGAATCTGCAGGCCCGCCTGACCACTTTCGGCCGTCCTGACCTGGTAACCCCTGGTCCGAAACAGGCGCCGCAGGGACGACAGAATGTTGGGCTCATCATCGACGCAGAGAATCGTCGGGGTGGGCGGGGTCAGTGGATGGTTCATGTCTTGCTGTTCTCGCCTGGGTCCTGCTTGGCAGGTTGTACGATGGGCAGTGTTACACGAAACGTGGTGCCTTTGCCTATTTCAGTGCTCACGTCAATGCGCCCATGGTGCTTTTGCACGATGCCGTATGACAACGACAAACCCAGGCCTGTGCCCTTGCCAACCGGTTTGGTGGTGTAGAAAGGGTCAAAAATGCGGGGCAGGCTATCTTTAGGAATGCCTGACCCGGTATCGGCCACTTCAAACCAGACGTTGCCCTCTTCGGTGCCGGCGCGGATGGTAATCTTGCCCCTGTCCGGTCCCATTGCATGGGCGGCATTGACCACCAGATTCATGACGACCTGGTTGATTTGTGATGCCAGGCATTCAACATCCGGAATGTCACCAAACTCCTTGATGACGTCAGCCTTGTACTTGACTTCGTTGCTGACGACGTTGAGTGTCGAATTGATACCCTGGATAAGGTTGGCCCGTTGCCACTCGGGGTTGGCATCGACGTAGGAGAAGTCTTTCAGATCCTGAACAATTTTGCGCACCCTGACAATCCCCTCCCTTGACTCGCGCATCAGCATTGGAATGTCTTCTTTCAGAAAATCCAACTCAATGTCCTCTCTTTTTGCCTTGAGTTCACTGACGACTTCCGGTGCACTGTGCAGGCCTTCGGCCTTTTCGTACACCGCCAGCATTTCAAACAGATTCACCAAGTAGGTTTCGAGCGTGCCAAAGTTGGAAAAAATGTACCCGATCGGGTTATTGATTTCATGCGCCACACCCGCCGCCAGCTGACCGATAGACGCCAGTTTTTCTGACTGCACCAGATGTTCCTGGGCCACGGACAGCTTGGCATTCAACGCATGCAGATCCGCATTGCGATCAAGCAGCTCACGCTCTGCAATTTCGCGCCGCGACACATCTTCCCGCAGGGTCTGGTTCACTTCAGCCAGTTGTGCCGTGCGTTGTTCAACCACTTGTTCAACCTCAACCTGCGCTTTCATCAGGGCTTCTTCGGCCACTTTTCTCTCAGTGATGTCCTGAAGTGTTTCTATGGCACCAATCATGTCCCCATTTTTGTTACGCAAAGGTGCTGCCGTAAAAAACAACCATCGACCGGATGTCCCCAGGTGAGGGAAGAAGCCTTCTGCTTCATAGGCGTCAGGCACCACCAGCGACCCGCGGTAGCGGTTCTGGTAAAGATCGTCAATGATCTCCTTGATGGAACCGTCCACAATTAGATCCGCCAGAACCGGCCGTTCCTTGCCGTAAAAGAGATGCCCCAGCCCCTTTGTCCCAATGATCCGGTGAGCCTCAACCCCCAGTGTGACTTCGCAAGCTTTGTTGAAGTGGGTGACGACATGATTTGCGTTGATCACGAACGAGGGGACAGGACTACCATCAAAAAATGCGGCCTGGTCCACCCCGTCAAGCGGTAGCGCCGTGGGCCGGTCGGTCAGGTCAGGGTAGGGGATGGCCATGGTTTGTCTCCCTTAGAGGTTCAGACTGAGACTTGCACCTTCCAACTGTTGCACGGTTCTGGCAAACACCTGTAGGAGCTCCTCATCACTCAATCCGAGTTGCTTCCAGAGCGACGTGGGAACGGTTGGCACGGCGGCGTGCTCATCCTGCGACAAGTCCAGCGCATGGGCAATGGCATCGGCCGCACGAATGACCAGAGACAGTGGCCGCGCTTGCACCTCTGACGGGGCGTGGTGGTCCGCCACCACATCCTGTATGGCCTGTGGGAACTTCCAGCGCTGAACAAGGGCGTGGCCTACCCTCGCATGGTCCACACCCAGAACCGATGTCTCGGCCTCCAGCACAAGACAGTCATGCACTTTTCTGTAGTCCATGGCCGCCTCATAGTCAGACGGGAACTGGGTCACCAGCACCAGCCGCCCAATGTCATGCAGCAGGCCGCCAATGTAGGCGCAGTCATCGTCCAGCTTGAGGCCAAAGGCCAGCTCGCGGGCGCACACCGCCACCGCAATCGCGTGGCGCCAAAAAGGCGTGAGATTCACACGGGTCTGGCCGTCATTGGCGAATGTGCCGATCAAAGCCGCGGTGGTGACCAGACTGCGAACCGTCCTGAAGCCCAGAATGGCAATGGCCGCCTGCATGGTGGTGACCTGGTTTTCCATCCCGTAGAAAGAGGAGTTGGC
>JANOLC010000656.1:0-3400 GCA_031419575.1 Burkholderiales bacterium
CCCGGTGTGTACTTGCCCGAAGCCATGCGCACAAAGGCGATGCGGTCGCGGTGGTTGGCATCCATATTGGCCTGCACCTTGAACACCACACCCGAGAAAAAGTCGTCTTCGGGCTGAACTTGCCGAATCACGGGTTGCTTGTTGACCGCAAAGGAGCTGGTGCGGGGTTGTGGCGATGGCGACAAGTCCACCAACGCATCCAACACCTCCATCACGCCAAAATTATTCACGCCGGAGCCAAAGAAGACCGGCGTTTGCTTGCCCGCCAAAAACGCCGCATGGTCCCAGGTGGGCGACGCGCCGGTGGCCAGCTCCATGCTCTCCATCGCGGTCTCAAACTCGTGCCCGAAACGCTTCAACAAGGTCGCGTGGTCGCTCAAGGGGATGGTGGTGAAGTCCTTCGGACCGCGGTCGCTGCCCGGCTCAAACACCGTCATGGACTGGGTGCGCAGGTTGATGATGCCGCCAAAGGTTTTGCCCTGACCCACCGGCCAGGTCATGGGAACGCAAGGCATGCCCAACTCACGCTCAATCTCGTCCATGATGTCCAGCGGCTCGCGCACCTCGCGGTCCATTTTGTTCACGAAAGTAATGATGGGCGTGTCGCGCTGGCGGCAAACTTCAATCAAGCGGCGGGTTTGCGCCTCAACCCCGTTGGCCGCGTCAATCACCATCAGGGCCGAATCGACGGCGGTCAGCACGCGGTACGTGTCCTCGGAAAAGTCCTTGTGGCCGGGTGTGTCGAGCAGGTTGATGACGTGCTCGCGGTACAGCATTTGCATGACCGAGCTGGCGACTGAAATGCCGCGCTGCTTCTCGATTTCCATCCAGTCAGAGGTGGCGTGGCGTGTGGCCTTGCGCGCCTTGACCGAACCCGCAATTTGAATGGCGCCGGAGAACAGCAGCAGCTTTTCAGTCAGCGTGGTTTTGCCCGCGTCCGGGTGGGAAATGATGGCAAAGGTGCGGCGGCGGCGGGTTTCGGCGAGAAATGACATGGGTTCTTTGGAATTCGGGGAGGCTCGTTGCCGTCAGTTGTGGCCATGAAACATGGCCCCTGTGAGCACCGCTGGACAGCGAAAGTCTGAAAAAGGTAGAATTATCCACTTCCGAGGAGCGATGCAGTTCATAGTCATTGAACGAGGCTCGGATCGCGTGACCCGGCACTTGCTGCCAAATCACCGCACCAACTGCGCTCACCCACTGTTTGTGTGAGGTGAGTCACTTTCTGATGTACCCCCCAAGCCGTGTTTTTCTAAATTTACTTGTTGGAGTGAACCATGAGCGCAGTATTGAAACCTATCAAAAACCAAGACTATGAAATCGCCGACTTGGCGTTGGCCCCTTGGGGTCGCAAAGAGTTGAACATCGCCCAGACCGAAATGCCTGGTTTGATGGCTATTCGTGAAGAATTCGCCAAGTCGCAACCGCTGAAAGGCGCACGCATCACCGGCTCCTTGCACATGACCATTCAGACCGGCGTGCTGGTCGAGACTCTGCAAGCCTTGGGCGCTGAAGTGCGCTGGGCCTCATGCAATATTTTCTCCACCCAAGACCACGCTGCTGCGGCATTGGTGGCTGCAGGCACGCCCGTATTTGCCTACAAGGGCGAGAACCTGACCGATTACTGGGATTACACCCATCGCATTTTTGAATTCGGCGGCAAAAAAGGCTCGGCGGCGGAAGGCCCGAACATGATTCTGGACGACGGTGGTGACGCCACCTTGCTGATGCACCTGGGCAGCAAAGCCGAGAAAGACATCAAAGTGCTGGCCAAGCCTGGCAGCGAAGAAGAAATTTGCCTGTTTGACGCCATCAAAGCCAAGCTGAAAGTAGACCCCACCTGGTACAGTCGCCGCCTGAAAAACATCATCGGCGTGACCGAGGAAACCACCACCGGCGTGCTGCGCTTGAACGAAATGGCGGCCCGCGGCGAACTGCACCTGCGCGCCATCAACGTGAATGATTCCGTCACCAAGAGTAAGTTCGACAATCTCTACGGTTGCCGCGAATCCTTGGTCGATGCCATCAAGCGCGCCACCGACGTGATGATTGCCGGCAAGGTAGCCTGCGTGGCGGGTTACGGTGACGAGGGCAAGGGCTCAGCCCAGGCCCTGCGCGCGCTGTCAGCCCAAGTGTGGGTGACCGAGATCGACCCCATCAACGCCCTACAAGCCGCCATGGAAGGCTACAAAGTCGTCACCATGGAATACGCCGCTGACAAGGCCGACATTTTTGTGTCCGCCACGGGCAACAAAAACGTCATCACCTACAAGCACATGGCGGCCATGAAAGACCAGGCCATCGTCTGCAACATTGGCCACTTTGACAATGAAATCGATGTCGCCTCGCTCGAAAAATGCAAGTGGGAAGAGATTAAGCCGCAAGTGGATCACGTCATCTTCCCGGCCACCAAAGGCAAGAATGGCAAGCCCTCCAAGCGCATCATCTTGTTGGCCAAAGGCCGTTTGGTGAACCTGGGTTGCGGCACGGGCCACCCCAGCTTTGTGATGTCGTCCAGCTTTGCCAACCAAACTATCGCCCAGATCGAGCTGTTCACCAAGCCCAAAGAGTACAAGGCAGGTCATGTCTACGTGTTGCCAAAACATCTGGACGAAAAAGTTGCACGCCTGCACCTGGGCAAGGTCGGCGCGATGTTGACCGTGTTGACCGAAGAGCAGGCGGCCTACATTGGCGTGAGCCAGTCCGGTCCGTACAAAGCCAACACCTACCGTTATTAATAAGCCAAAAGCAAGCTACGAATGAGTCATTACTGTGCGGGCTGATCAGCTCATCCTCCACCGCGAGCTGGCCACCTCGCGCTCCCAAGCCCAGCGGCTGATTGCGGCTGGTGTTTTGTGGCGCGTGGGTAGCATGGGTAGTGAAGGCACCTGGAAACGCATTGCCAAAAACAGCGACGACGTGCCAGACGATGCGCAAATCGACCTGCTCGATGCCTCCGAGGCACGTTATGTGTCCCGTGGCGGCTTGAAGCTGGAAGGAGCGTTGCGCGTCAGCGGCGTGGTGGTGACGGGCAAAACCTGTCTGGACGTGGGTCAATCGACCGGCGGCTTCACGGATTGCTTACTGCAGCACGGTGCCAAACTGGTGGTGGGTATCGACGTCGGTCAGGGGCAATTGCACCCGTCCATGCGCACCAACCCGCTGGTGGTGGCGATTGAGCAAGTCAACGCCCGGGAATTGACTGCTTCTGATTTGATAGCTAACTATGCCCGTCTGACAGGGACTAGCGATGCTTTTGATGATGAAAATAGTGATTCTGAGGCTTTTGACGGCAATGGTGAGGAAGATGGCGAACCGGTTGATCGCGATGGGCTTGAGGACGCTGAGCAGGCCATCCATGCCGCGTCAGATGGCTTCGACGCTTCGTTCGACTTGATCG
>JANOLC010000657.1:0-10025 GCA_031419575.1 Burkholderiales bacterium
GACGCGTATCAGCGCGGACTACAAGGCCGACAAAGTAGCTTGCGATGCGCTGGCTGGAAACGTCAAAGACATCTGCAAGGCAGAAGCCAAAGCCAAAGACAAAATAGCCCTGGCTGAATTGACTTACAGCTACTCTGGCAAGCCCGCTGACCAAACCAAAATTTCGGTGGTGAAGGCCGAAACAGCTTACACCGTGTCTAAAGAGCGCTGCGACGACCAGGCCGGCAATGCCAGAGACGTGTGCGTCAAAGAAGCCAAGGCGATTGAAGTCAAAGCCTTGGTTGACGCCCGCATGGCCAAGCAGATCAGCGAAACCAAAAAAGATGGCTCCAACGAGAAGCGTGAAGCCGAATACAAAGTGGCCGCTGAAAAGTGCGATGCTTTGACAGGCGACACCAAGTCCAGCTGTATTGCGGCAGCTAAGGCCCGGTTTGGGAAAATGTAAGTCGTAGCATCCAAGTGAAAGAGCCGACATTTGTCGGCCATTTTTCGCATTCTTTAGTACCGTTGGTGCCGTCGTGCTAGACCCCGCAGCGCTTGGTGTCCGGAGGCTTTTTGTCGGTGCTGCTCGAATCCCCCGGGCCTACCGTGCTGCTTGCGGCAGCGCCGCCCAGGGCGCCAGCAACGGCACCTACCGTGGCTCCGACCACAACCCCCATCGGGGGCCTGCCACGGCGACGCCAATGGCGGCGCCGGTTGCCATACCGACCACCACGCCGCCACCCATCAGCACCGATTTGCCTTCACGCTCGGCTTCTTGGGGATCTAGGGGAACCTGCGCCGCAGGATTCGTGTCCTGCGACGGAACTCCGTGGTCGGGGCGAGCCTGCTCGGCCAGGTCTTCGTCGACGGGTGCGGTATGGTTCGATGGGATGGTCAATGAGTTCATGGTGTGTCCTGGATTGGTTGACGATGGAACGAGCACTGGGCGCCCACCACAAGTGGTCGCGCTAGGCTAAGTGGTGGTGTTGAGCCTGTCTGTGCGGCAGCGTACGGTTACTGATCTCGTGAACAGTTGTTCTTGCCGGTGCTGGTTATGTGCGCTGACCAACAGACGGGGCCGTTCTTTGCCGCAACGATGGACGGCTGAATCAAACCAATTCTGAAAGATGTCACCATGAGCGAGAAAAAAGTCAATGTGTCTGGCAACCTCAGTCCCGAACCGCTGCCGGTAGCGACCGCAGAGGCCCGCGCTGAGGCACCACTGCTGGTTAGCGGCATCGAAGCGGTGGTCCGCTCCCGGCTGCAAACCGTTTTTTCGGACACACTGCTCATTGACGTGGCTGCACGTTTGTCAAGCGCGCAAATCAGCGTCGTCGTGGTGTGTGATTCTGCGGGTAAGGCAATGGGTACCATCACTGAGACAGTGCTCGTCAAACGCTTGGGGCTGGGTCAGGCCGACTTCTTCGGCACCCGCGCAGGTGACGTGATGACCCAAGAATTCACAACCTGTGAACCCCAGGATCTTTTGTCGGATGTACTGGCGATGATGCATGCGCGCGGTCTCATCCACGTGCTGCTGATTGGTACCAACCACCAGCTCATAGGTGTGCTGAACGCACGCGACGGTCTACGGGCACTGCTGGCGGCTGGCAATCACGAAGAGGCGCTGCTGCGCAATTACGTGATGGGTATCGGCTACCAATGAAAACGAAAAAAAGCGGCACCCATGCCAGGCCCAATAGCCGGCAGACGAAAAACAGAGTGACGCGTGATGCGTTGAAGTGTTCCATGGGGAGCCGTTCAAAGTGGTGAATGCATGGGTGCCGCTTGGAGCGAGGTCGTCCGTGCATTGGCCCACACAGCACAAGCAAATAAGGCGAAATAGATTTCTGTAATGCGTGCTGACGCACGGAGCGGGGGATCGCGCAGGCGTAGCCTCGAAGGCAGTCGAGAAACAACCTGCTGTTACTGCGGCGCGTGGACACGACCCATCAACAGCTTTGGATTGATCAACTGTGGCTGCACTCTGTCATTGGAGTTTGATCAACTCGTGGCGGTCTTGCTGCAATGCAAATAAGGCTGTCAATCAAACCAGGAAACATCATGAACCATTCATCACTGAAACTACTCGCTGTGTCTGCCTTTGCACTTGGCTTGAGCGCCTGCATTTCGTTCCCAAGCGGACCAGCCGGCCCGCAAGGCGCTACTGGTGAAACCGGTGCTACTGGCTATGGCGGTGCTACGGGTGCAACCGGTAACACTGGCGCGACGGGCAGAACGGGTGCAACCGGGTATACGGGTGCAACCGGTGACACGGGAGCTACCGGCAACACGGGCAACACCGGCGCGACGGGCAATACCGGTGCCAAAGGCAACACCATTGTGGTGGTGCCTCCGCAGTAATTGAAGCGGCTCCGAAAGGAGCCGCTTTTTTTGCGAATGCGCCTCATCAATTTGCGCTGCTTGCGCCGATAAGGGGCCAGCGGGAAAAGCTCAGCGGCATGATTGCGTGAGGTGTGAGCCTGGTCTGTACGAAGCCGTTCGGTGATGATAAATTCATCAAAATGTTTGCAATACCTGCAATGCGTGGTACCGCACAGAGTAAGCGCGATGAGCCGTCTATGCTGCGTTGATTGATCACGAAAATAACATGACTTTTCTTCGATTTTTGAAATGGGTTTCTACGGCGATAGTGGCCGTGTTGGTGAGTGCAGTGCTGTTAACCGTGTTATTCGGGTGGAACTGGCTGAGAGGCCCCATTGAACAGTACGTCACCGCCAAGACGGGGCGTGTGTTGGCCATTCAGGGTAATCTGGGCTTGATGTGGGGCTGGCACAACTCGCTGGGGTGGCCTCGTGTGAGTGCGCAGCAGGTGACGTTTGCCAACCCGGCGTGGGCGCGCCAACCGCAGATGCTGACCGCTGACGCTGTGGAAGTCACGCTGGATGTTATGCAGCTTTTTAGGGGGCGTGTGGTCTTTCCTCATGTGCGGGTACAGCACCCGGCGCTCCACTTGGAGCTGGGACCGGACGGGCGAAAAAGCTGGTTGATGGATCTCTTGCAGCAAGATCAAAATGCCATGATTCAAGTAGGCTTGGTCACGTTGGACCAAGGATCGGTGGGCTATGACGATGTCGCCCACAAAACGCAAATTCACGGGGAGATTGTTACCTCTGTAGCCACTTCAACCCCATCAATCCCCGGCACAGGCGGGCAAGATAGTACGACCTTCAAGGCAACTGGCCAATACAACGGCGTGCCCCTTAAGGCCAGTGGCAGCGGCGGCTCGGTGCTGGCTCTCTGGAACGAGGTGGTACCGTACCCTGTGCGGGTGGACGCCATGCTGGGTCGCACTAGCGTGCGTGCCAAGGGAACCGTGACCAGCCTAATGAAGCTCACGGCGGTGGACATGCACCTGGTTCTCTCGGGTGACAGCCTGGACCAGTTGTACCCTTTGACAGGCGTTGCAGCGCCCGCCACGCGCGCCTATGCGCTGGATGGGCGCCTGCTGCGCAATGGCAACATCTGGATGTATGAGAAGTTTGCGGGCCATTTTGGTGACAGCGACATGGCTGGTTCCATGAAAGTGACGGTCACCAACAAGCGTCCTATGCTGGAAGCTGACCTGACATCCCGCATGCTTGACATTGCAGACCTTGGCCCGGTGATCGGTGCGAAGGAGGGCATTGTGTCGACCGAAAAGGCGCGAGTGCTGCCTGACATTCCCTTCAATGCCGAGCGATGGAGCAGCGTCAATGCCGAGGTTAGCCTCAATGCCAAAGCGCTTCGCCGATCTAAAGCACTGCCGTTGGAAAACTTTGTCGCCCACCTGAGCTTGATTGACTCTGTGATGACGTTGAACCCTCTGGACTTCGGTGTGGCGGGTGGACATCTCAGTGCCACCATTGTTCTGAATGGAAACAAAAGCCCCATCCGGACCCGTGCTTTGGTACGCGCCAGAAAAATTCAGCTTGCCAAGTTGATCCCCACCTGGAGCGCGAGTAAAACCGGTGTGGGCCAAATCGACGGCGAGTTCGATCTAGCCGGGCAAGGCAATTCGGTGGGCCGTATGCTGGCCAGTGCCAATGGCAAACTGGGAGTGGCCGTGGCGGAGGGTGAAATCAGCAAATTGATGATGGAACAGGCTGGTTTGCACCTGTGGGAAATGCTGGCGCTAAAAGTGACGGGTGACAGACCGGTCAAACTGCGCTGCGCCGTGGCCGACTTCGATGCCCGGGATGGAGTGCTGTTTGCAGACGCGCTGGTGTTTGACACAGAGGTCACCACCATCATTGGCAGTGGCACGATCGACTTGAAGCAGGAGTTACTGGACCTGACGCTGAACCCTAAAACAAAGAACACCAGCCCTGTCTCCCTGCGCAGCCCCATTTACATTCGCGGTAGTTTCGCCAAGCCCACAGTTTCCATCGACAAAGGGCGGGTTGCCCTGCGTGCGCTGGGAGCCATTGCCCTGGGCGTTGTGAACCCGGTATTGGCCCTGATTCCCCTGATCGACCCAGGCCCCGGAAAGGATAGTGATTGCCGACAATTGGTGCGCGATACACGCGCTGTCCCCAACCCTACTTCCGACCAGCAATCAGGAAAAAGACGCCCAGCGCGATAGCGCCGACGCTGGCAATCAGCGGCACATTGACGCGTTCTTTCTCTTGCACTTTTAGCTCCAACGGGCCCAGCTTCAAAGCGCTGGTTTCCTTGGTGTAGCTAAAGCCGCCGTAGACCAGACCCAGGCAGCCTGCGGCGATCAAGAAAACAGCGATCAATTTTGTAGTGTTCATGGTTGTCCTTCGGTTAAAAATGTTGAAAGTGCCTGCAATACATGCTGCACGGCCATGTTAGCGGCGATGACGCCGCCGTACGGGTCATCGCGCAAGGCTGCGACGCTTGAGTCAAACTCTCGCCACGTCAGCACCCGGCGCGTCTTGTCGTCCACCAAGGTGGCCCGCAGCGTAAACCGTACCTGGCTGGGTTGGGTGCGAAAGTCCTGCTGTAACCGAATGATGTCGGTGTCCAGCCGCAGATCGCCGGTTGACGAGCCCGCCGCCAACACCACGGCCGTAAACGCCGCGTTGTTGGCCAGGGCGTCGACCAGCAGCGGGGCTAGCATGCGAGCAGGTGGGTCCACCCATTCGCTTTGGGCAAAGTATTCCAGCTTGTGAGACTCCCGCAGGTAAATGATGCGTTGGCTGTCAAATCCGGCAGCAGCGCGTGGGGGCGTGATGATCAGCGTGGGAGCACCCGCGACCCGCGGGGGGGACACCGTCGACTTCTGTGCGCGGCCGGGGTTGTCCAACACGTAAAAGGTGGGTGGCGGCGTAGCAGTGGGGCTTAGTGTGCTGCAGGCGCTTAGGTTAGTTGCGATGGCTAACGTGAAGAGCTTGAAGAATATAGATAGCATTTGATGGCGCGATAGTTTCATGGCGTGGTTCCTAGGGCTTCATCCCAATTTCTCCCGGCCCCGGCGGCACGGCTTGCCGACCAAATAGCAAACCGTGGGGGTCGCGCTCGGTTTGCTCGGTCAGACGGCGCAGCGAGACGGCCAAGCTGCCCAGCTCGCCCATCAGCTGCTGCACTTGCGGCCCGGTGTCTGAAGTGAAGCGTTTGACTTCAGCCCCTGCAGCATCCACCACAACGCCCGCACTGGCGCTGGTTTTGGCGACTTCCAGGCCCATGGCCTCCACCGCGTCGGAACTGCGACCGATGCGGTCAACGACCGGCCCCATTTGTGCAGCAAGGCGTGCCGCGTTGTCCATGGTTTTGGCCGTGTTGGTGATCGTGGCGTCGATGCTGTCTTTGCGCGCGGCCACCGTATGGGTGATGGTGGCGATGTCGGCCAGCGCAGTTTTGAAGGCGGTGCGGTTTTCGTCGCTGAGCAAGGCATTCAGGTTGCTGGAGGTGCTGTCCAGCTTTTCAAGCACGGACGTCAGTACGTTCTCCAACCGCGCGCTTAACGATGGCTTGGTGCGGATGACCGGGTAGGCGTAGCCAGCAGTTGCCGTCAATAAGGGGGCATCCATGGCGCCACCACTCAGCTCGACATAGGCAATGCCGGTCAAACCCTGGGTTTTCAGAGTGGCCACGGTGTCGGTTTTGATGGGCGTGCCGTGCTCTATGGCAAATAGCAGGTTGACGCGCTGCGGGTTGGTTGGGTCCAGCTCGATGCTGCGTACTTTGCCCACATCCACACCGTTGTACTTGACGGGCGCATTCAAGTTCAGGCCCGCGACGGATTCGTCTTCAAGAGCCAGGTAGGTGTCGTATTTTTTCTGCATGGCACCGCCCGAGGCCAACCACAGCACCACGGCAATCAGCCCGGTGCCCAAGGCCAACACAAACGCACCGACCAGCGAGTAGTTCACTTTGGTTTCGATGATGCTGCTCCGGTAGTGGTGAGTTGGCCTGGCCCTTTTACTTGCGCTTGGTCTTGTACCGAGCGGGCGCGTGGGCCGTCAAAGAAGGGGCGAATCAGGGGTTTGTCCAGTTGCGAAAGTTCCGTCATGGTGCCCAGGCCCTGCACCGTGCCGTCGCCAATCACGGCCACGCGGTCAGCCACTTGCCACAGCAAGTCCAGATCATGGGTGACCATCACAATCGTCAGGCCAAACAAATCACGTAAGCCCAAGACCAGCTCGTCAACGCCACCGGCACTGTCGGGGTCCAGGCCGGCGGTGGGCTCGTCCAGAAACAGCAGCTCGGGGTCCAGGGCCAGGGCGCGGGCGAGTGAGGCGCGCTTCATCATGCCGCCGCTCAGCTCGGCGGGATACTGCCCACCCACCTGCGGTTTGAGGCCGGTCATGGACAGCTTCCAGGCGGCGATCTCGTCAATCAAGCCGTCGTCCAGTTGTGTGTGTTCACGCAGCGGCAGGCCAATGTTTTCAAGCACCGTCAGCGAGCCAAACAAGCCGCCGTGCTGAAACATCACGCCCCAGCGCTGGCGCAGAGCCAAAGATTGATCCGGTGTGAGGGTCCGCAGGTCATGGCCCAGCACGGTGATGCTGCCCTGATTGGGGTGTTGCAACAGGATCATCTCGCGCAGCAGGGTGGACTTGCCGGAGCCGCTACCGCCAATCACGGCAAAGATTTCACTGCGCCGAATGGCCAGGCTCACGTCCGTGTGCACGACGTGGTCGCCAAACCGCGTGGCGACCTGGTGCAGGCTGATGACAGCATCCAACGGTGGTTCCAACAGGGGTTCAGCGGTTGCCATGTCAAAGGTCCAGCGCACTGAACACCACCGAGAAAGCGGCATCGGCCACGATGACGAGAAAGATGGACTGCACCACGCTGCGGGTGGTTTGGCGGCCCACGCTGTCGGCACCGCCCTTGGTTTGAAAGCCCTGATAGCAACCCACGATGGCAATGATGGCGGCAAACACCGGGGCCTTGCAAATACCCACCAAAAACGCGGTCGGGCTGACGGCCAGCACAAACCGGTCCAAAAACTCGTTGAAACTCACATCCAGTTGCGCGCGGGCCATGATCATGCCGCCCGCCACGCCCAGCCCGTCGGCAAACACCGTGAGCAGGGGCAAGGCCACCATCAGCGCGATGACCTTGGGCAAGACCAGCAACTCCAGCGGCTCAATGCCGATAGTGCGCAGGGCGTCAATCTCTTCGGTCACAGCCATGGTGCCAATTTGCGCGGTGTAGGCCGAGCCAGACCGCCCGGCAATGATGATGGCGGCGATCAACGGGGCAAATTCCCGCAGCATGGACAGCCCGACCAAGTCGGCTACGAAGATATTGGCCCCATACAGCCGCAATTGTGCAGCGCCCTGATAGGCCACCACCACGCCCAGCAGAAACGACAACAGGCCCACGATGGGCAAGGCATCCACGCCAGCGGTGCGCAGGTTGAACAGCACAGGCCGCCACCGCAGACGTGCCGGGTGTGTGGCGCAGAACCAAAACGCCACGGCGCTTTCGCCAATGAACGACAAAAATGTCAGCGCCTGGCCCGCCATGTCCGCGGTGGGCCGGCCCACGCGCGCCAGCCAGCCGGGGGCCTGCGGTTGCGGTGAGTTTGTCGTAGTCTTGTCGCTGGCGCGCTGTAAACTTGCGCGCTGGGCGACAGCTTCCAGAATGCGACTGAATTTCTGCGGCAAGCCTTGGAGTGTGACGGTGGCGCCTTCTCCTTCGCTTTTACCCTCGCCCTCCAAGCGGTTGATCAGCTTTTGCAACACCCAAGCCCCTGCGGTGTCCATCGCCTGAACCTGGGTGCCGTCGGCCGTCAACTTGGCGCCTGGCGGGGTCTGGAGCTGGTCAAGCTGCTGGGGAAGAACACCGAGCAGGCGCGCCGTCCACGAGCCAGACAGAATGAGGCGCAGAGGGTCTTGCTGGCTGATGGCGGCGGGGATGGCTGCGGTTTCCATGGATCCGTCGGAGACTACGGCCATCACCTGGCTACGTATGTACGCCAGCGAACATATCTGAATTTAGCACCCAACTGCCGGGTCATCCGCATGGAAAACCCGTAGGGATGCCAAATCAAGACTTCAGCAGCTCCTTCAAAACCGACGACTCGAAGGGTGGTCGGCTGAAAACTTCTCGCAGCATCGGTTCGAAATGCGCCAAGGATTGAGTGGGATAGGCTGGATCGAATGCCGCCTGGTCGTACACCTCGCAAAACCGCACACACGCGTCAAACCAGGGGTGCTCCTTAAAGGCCAGATACCCATCAGGATCCTTGTTGTAGAAATGAGCGTAGTAGCGCATCTGGAACAGACCATGCATCTCGATGATCCAGGTGACCTCAGCACGTACGTAAGGCCGCACGATGGCTGCAGCCAGTTGCGAATGGTTCTCCGGTCCCAATTCATCACCCAGGTCATGCACCAGGGCTGCGATGATGATCTCGATGTCGGCACCATCGTTTTGCGCCCGCGTGGCGGTTTGCAGCGAGTGTTGCAGACGGCTGACTTGGTACCCCTCCAGTGACCCGTCCAGCCGTTGCAGGGCTGCCAGCAGGCGGTCGGGGAGGGCACGGATGTAGTCATGCTCCAGCTTCTGCAGAAAAACATATTCCTCTTGGGTGCCGTCTTTCATCTGGTTGAATGCAACTGTTTCCATCATGGGTTCCCCTTGATTTTTCGTTTAAGCACGCGGTATAGGCTGCGTGGGCCATCGCGGTCAATGTAGCAGCCCTGCAATTGCCGATGCCCTTCAGACGGGTCAAATGAAGTACGCCCGTGTAACACGCGGTTGTTGTCAAACATCATCATCTCACCTGGGTTGAGGCGAAATTTCAGCTCATAGTGCGGGTCTTCAAACAAAGTACCCAGCCGCTTGCGTGCGCGGTGGTAACGCCGTGTGTCGTCATCAGACATCAGCGCAATGTCGTCCAGACGGGGGCTGTAGTGCACGCCGGACATCTTCCCCGCGCCATCCAGCTCAATCATGGGTTTGACGGCCACCAGCTGGGTGGTGGCGTCACGGTATTCGTAGCGCACGGGGATGCGGCTGAGCAGGGCAAAGCCGTCGGGGTCTTCCTGGCGTACCTGCTCCGCCACGGCCAGGCTGTCCACCAGGGTTGACAGACCGCCCGATGTTTCGTTTTGCAGACACTGCAAGAGTTGAATACCCGGCACTGGCGTGCGGTACGGGTTGTCGGTGTGGGGACCTAAAGCGACTGGGCGATACGCCAGATCCGTTGAATCAGGTTTGGAGTAGACCTCAAAAAACTCGCCAAAATTGGTGCTGCGAATAAAGCCAAACTGGTGGGCAATGGCGCGTATGGAGTCCGCCTGAGTGGGCGTGTTGTGAATCAACAAAAACCCCAGTTCGATGAAGTCTTTGAGCGCGGCGAATAGCACTTCCTCCCTTGCCAAGTCTGGCCACTGGTACAGCGGGTTGGGGGCTGGGTCAGCACGCCAAGGCTTGGCCTCAGGGCAGCCCTCGGTCAGTGCCGACCCTTCGATCAATTCGCGCGGGTCATACAGGCCAGCAAACCCGTCGCTGAAGGCCAGATGGAGCATGTCACCCACCCATTTGGCCTGGGTGAGCGACAGGTCATCGGGCAGCAGGTGCGGGTTTATCAGCCGCTGGCCGGTGATGGCATCGCGTTG
>JANOLC010000658.1:0-6806 GCA_031419575.1 Burkholderiales bacterium
ACTGCAAGGTGTACGAATGCGTAGCCAGCGCCCCCACGCCCAACCGTGCGGCACTGGCCAGCGACACCAAAAACGCCACGCGGTAACCCAGCTCGGCGCTGGCTCCCGGCACACCCACCCGCAGCACCGGTGCCAGAACGCGCGGCTGAAGCACCCACCAGTGGCGCGCGGTGGGTTTCAGCCCCATGCGGTTGCGCCACAGTACCAAGTGCAGCCATAGGCCCAAAGCGCGGCTCAACAAAAAAGCCACCGCATAACCATACAAACCCAGCCCTTCCCATTCGCGCACCCCCAGCATCAGCGGCACGGCCAGGGCGATGTGCGTCGAGTGCATGGCCACCATCACTTTGAGCGAATCTTTCACATGCAAGTGCGCCCGCAAAATGGCCGCCATGGTCAGGTTGTAGCCTTCCAGCAGCAGGGCCGGGGCCAGCAGTTGCAGGTAGGGCGATATCAGCGGCAAGATTTCTTCGGGCGCATTCAGCACGTCCAGAATCACGTCGTTGCCGAGCAGCATGATGGACACCACCGTCAACCCCGCCCAGGTGCAAGCGCCCAGGCCCGACAGGGCCGTTTGCCGCGCGCCGTCTTGCTGCTGTGCACCCAAAAGCTGAGTAATCACCACGCCCATGCCAATTGCCAAAACGCGAAAAACAACCGACAGCGCCTCCAGCACCTGGTTGGCCAGCCCCAACGAGCCCGCCGCCCCGTCCGACGTGTGCGACGCCAGCCACAAGCCTGCCATCACGACGGAGTAGCCCAGCAAAAACTCACCCAGGATGGGGATGGCAACGGCGTTGAGCCGGGGACGGTCAGAGGCGTTCATTAGCCCCACTTTATTGCGCCGCCTTGATCATGTCCGCCGCCTTCTCCGCAATCATGATCACCGGGGCGTTGGTGTTGCCGCCCACGATGCGCGGCATGATGGAGGCGTCCACCACGCGCAGGCCGGTGATGCCATGCACGCGCAGTTGCGCATCAACCACGTCCAGCGGGCCGCTGCCCATGCGGCAGGAGCCGACGGGGTGGTAAGCGGTGTCGGCGTGGTCGCGGATGAAATGCTCAATTTGCAGGTCAGTCACCGCACTGGCAGATGCGGCCGATTCTTTGCCGCCGTGGTCTGCCAACGCCTTCTGCCCCAGAATATTCCGCATGATTTTGAAGCCCCGGCTCAGGCGCTCCATATCGTCGCGCACACCAAGGAAGTCGGGGTCAATCAGTGGCGCATCGTGTGGGTCTTTGCTGGCCAGCCGGACGCTGCCGCGGCTCAACGGGCGCAGTAGGCACACGTGGCACGAATAGCCGTGGCCAAACGTCATGGTGCGGCCGTGGTTGACCAGCTTACCAATCACAAAGTGCAGTTGTAAATCAGGAATAGGCTCGCTGGCGTGACTCTTGATGAAGCCACCGGCCTCGGCAAAGTTGGTGGTGAGCAGGCCAGTGCGGTGCTTGCGCCATTCAAAAATACTTTTGATGGCGCGCACGATGCCGCCGGGCGAAATACCGAACAACGCTTTCAAATGTGGTGCGTTGACCACCATCACCACGTCCGGGTGGTCATGCAGGTTCTCGCCCACGCCGGGCAGATCGTGCAGAGTGGCAATGCCGCTTTCCAACAGATGCGCGTGGGGGCCAATGCCCGACAGCATCAAGAGCTGGGGCGACTGCAAGGCCCCGGCGCAGAGCAACACTTCGCGTGCGCATTTGAGCTGCTTGACTTCGCCGCCATCGGTGTACTCCACGCCCACGGCGCGCTTGCGCTCCATCAGGATACGGGTGGTGTGCGCGCCGGTGATCAGGTGCAGATTGGGACGGCTCAGGTGGGGGGTGAGGTAGGCCTTGACCGCGCTGAAGCGTTCGCCATTTTTGTGGGTGACTTGGAACAGGCCCACACCTTCCTGGTCGGCCCCGTTGAAGTCTTTGTTTTCCTTGTAACCCGCCTGCACACCGGCCCTCACAAACTCGGAGCCGAACAGGTTGGGCGAGGGGATGTCTTTCACATTCAGCGGCCCGCCGGTGGCATGAAAAGCGTCGGCACCACGCTCGTTATGCTCGGACTTTTTAAAGTAGGGCAGCACCTCGTCGAATGACCAGCCAGGGTTGCCGTCGGCGGCCCAATGATCGTAGTCGCCGCGGTGTCCCCGCCCATAAATCATGGCGTTGATGGAGCTGGAGCCGCCCAGCACCTTGCCGCGCGGCTGGTAGCCCTGGCGGCCATTGAGGCCGGGCTGAGGCACGGTATTGAACTGCCAGTTGCCTTTGCCGCTTCGGGCCATCAGCGCAACACCCGCAGGCACCTGAATCAGAATGTCTTTGTCCGCCGGGCCAGCTTCGAGCAGGGCGACCTGAATGGCGGGGTCTTCCGTCAGGCGGGCCGCCAGCACGCAGCCCGCCGAGCCGCCGCCAATGATGATGTAGTCAAGCATGTTTGTGATTTCACCATACCCTTCTTGATTGTTTTTGCAATATAAGTTGCACACAATTTAATTGTGTAGTAAAATTTAGCCATGTCATCAACCAACGCCCATAGCACGCTCACCAAAATCAATCCAGCCTTGCTGTTGGACAACCAACTGTGCTTTGCGCTGTATTCCACCTCGCTGGCGATGACCAAGCTGTACAAGTCGTTGCTGGTGCCGCTGGGGCTCACCTATCCGCAGTACCTGGTGATGTTGGTGCTGTGGGAGCGTGATGGGATGATGGTGTCCGAGCTGGGTGAGCGCCTGTACCTGGACTCCGGCACTTTAACCCCGTTGCTCAAACGCATGGAAACCGCCAGCCTGATTGCCCGCGTGCGTGACGTGGCCGACGAGCGCCGCGTGCACATCACCCTGACCGCTGCGGGGCGAAAGCTCAAAGGCCTAGCCGCCGAAGTGCCCCTTTGTGTAGCGCGCACCGTCAAAGGCTCGTTGCCCGAGCTGACACAACTCACGCAGCAGGTGCAAGGTTTGCGGCAACGCTTGCTTGAGTAATTCATCGAAGTCACACTTTTTTAAACCACCTCAGTTTTGAGGTTTTTCACCACCCCCAAAGGAAACACCATGGTCACCCAAGTAGAAAAAGTTTTGTACCGCGCTCACGCCACCTCCACCGGTGGCCGCGATGGACGCGCCGTCAGCTCTGACGGTTTGCTGGATGTCAAGCTGGCCCCTCCCAAAGAACTGGGCGGCATGGGCGGCGCAACCAATCCAGAGCAGTTGTTTGCTGCGGGTTACAGCGCCTGCTTTATGGGTGCCATGAAGCACGTGGCCGGCATACAGAAGATTGCCGTGCCTGCGGATGCGTCCATCGCGGCGACTGTCGGCATCGGCCAGATCCCTGCTGGTTTTGGCATTGAAGTGCAAATGGTCGTGACCCTGCCCGGCATGGAGCACGCTGCTGCCCAGGCGCTGGTGGATGCTGCGCACCAGGTGTGCCCGTATTCCAACGCCACTCGTGGCAACATTGACGTGACCATCACGGTTGCTTAAGTAAAGCGTTGTCACCCAGGAGGCCAGCCCCGATGTTCGGGGCTGGCTTTTTCGTTTATGGTTGCCGTTTTAAGATTCCTCCATGAACACCCTCAATTTTCTGGTTAAAAAAGACAGTATCCACACCACAGCCCTGCGTGAAACGCCCGAGGCTGCGTTGGCCGACGGCGAGGTGCGCATTCGCATTGACCGTTTTGCCCTGACCTCCAACAACATCACTTACGCCGCGTTTGGTGATGCGATGAACTACTGGAATTTCTTCCCCACCACAGATTTGGGTGGAGGCGATGCAGACACAGCTTTTGGTCGTATCCCCGTGTGGGGTTTTGGCAGCGTGTCGCAAAGCAGTCATCCCGGTGTGGCGGTGGGCGAGCGGCTGTATGGCTACTTCCCCATGGCGTCTAGCGTGGTGCTGCAGCCCGCGCGGCTGTCGCCCGGGAGTTTTTATGACGGTGCTGCGCATCGCGCTGAGTTGCACCCGGTTTACAACCAATACATGCGCTGCAATGTGGACCCGTTCTACACCGCGCAGACCGAAGACATCCAAGCCCTGCTGCGCCCCTTGTTTGTGACCGCCTGGTTGATTGACGACTTTCTGGCGGACAACGCTTTTTTTGGGACACAACAAGACGGCGGCGTAGAAAGTGCTGTAGAGCCGGGTGTTGTTTTGTTGTCCAGCGCATCCAGCAAGACCGCCTATGCCACAGCGTTTGGGTTGAAGCAGCGCGGTGGTATCGCAGTGATAGGGCTGACATCCCCCGGCAACGTGGCTTTTTGTGAGAGCCTGGGTTGCTATCACAAGGTCTTGACCTATGACCAGCTAGATCAAATCGCCGCCGACCGCCCCTGTGTTTATGTTGATTTTGCGGGCAATGCGACGCTTCGTCTGGCCATTCACACCCGCTTCACCCAGCTCAAATACAGTTGCTCGATTGGCGGCACCCATGTGTCGGAACTGGGCACGGCCAAGGCGCTGCCGGGGCCACGCGCGATATTGTTTTTTGCCCCGGCGCAAATAAAGAAGCGCGCCAGCGAATGGGGGCCAGAGGTGTTCGGAAGGCGCATGATGAAAGCCTGGTTTGCCTTTACAGCCACAGCCTGCAACCCGGCTGCGCCCTGGCTCACGGTGGCGCATCACAACGGTGCTGACGCGGTAACGGCAGCCTATGCGCAAGTGCTGGGCGGCAAGGGCGACCCGCGCGTGGGGCATATGTTGTCGCTCTGAGCTGCAAACGGGGTGTCAGACTGGCGGCGCATGATGTTCTGATGGACGCAAGCCAACAAGAAGGAGCACCATGAAACTGGCTTTGCTGTCAGACATTCACGCCAATATTCAGGCCTTTGATGCCTGTTTAGCGCATGCCGAAGAACACGGCGCAAACCAAATCGCGCTGCTGGGTGATTTGGTCGGCTACGGCGCCGACCCGGTGGCCGTGGTGCAGCGGTCGCAGGCATTGATTTCCCAGGGGGCCTGGGCGCTCAAGGGTAACCACGATGCCATGGCGGTTTCGCCACCCCCCGAGGTCAAAACTGTGGGGGACAGCACCGCCGCCTGGACCCATGCGCAGCTCAGTGAAGAGCAGCGTCAGTTTCTGGACGCGCTGCCCATGACCTGGCATCACGGCAACGTGCTGCTGGTGCACGCCAGTGTGGATGGCCCCGGGTTGTGGCGCTACGTGTATGACGAGCGTGCTGCCGGTGCCAGCTTGGATGCGGCAGCGTCTTTGCCTGACGTGCGCTACGTGTTTGGCGGCCACGTTCACTTGCAAACCCTTTATTACCGGGGCAGTGGGGGGCAGAGTCTGATGAAGTTCACCCCCGCGCCGGGTGTGGCCGTGCCCGTACCCAAACACCGCCACTGGCTGGCGACGATTGGCTCAGTCGGCCAGCCGCGTGACGGCCGTACGCAGGCGATGTATGCCCTGTTTGATACCGATAAATTGCAGTTGACATTTCACCGCGTGCCCTATGACTATGAGGCCGCTGCGGCTGCGATTCGGCAAACGACGTTGCCTTCGTTTTTTGCCGATCGGTTGGAGCAAGGGCGATGAAACTACTCGAACCTGGCGCGCTACTGGACGGCTTTGAGGTTGACGAATGCATCCACTCCGGTGGCATGGCCCACATCTACCGCGTGCACTATGCAACGACTCCAGATGACCTAGGCATCGCACGCGACCCCGGTTTCGCCATGGCGATGAAAATCCCCCGCATGACGGCAGGTGACGGGGCTGAGAACATCGTCAGCTTTGAGGTGGAACACCAACTGCTGCCAGTGCTGAGCGGCCCGCATGTGCCGCGCTTTGTGGCCGCAGGCGACTTGGAGAACGTGCCCTACCTGGTCATGGAATACCTTGAGGGTAAAACCCTGCAACACTGGCTGGACGCGCCTGAGCTGCCCCGCGTGGATGAGCTGGCCCACTTGGGCTCGGCCGTGGCGCTGGCCGTACACAGCCTGCACCAACAAAACACCGTCCACCTTGATTTGAAACCCGCCAACGTGCTGATTCGACCCAGTGGCATGGCGGTACTGCTGGACTTTGGCCTGTCGTACCATGCGCACTATCCCGACCTGCTGGCCGAGGAGTTGCGCAAAGCCGTGGGCTCGCCCGCCTGGATGGCGCCTGAGCAGGTGGTGGGCGTTCGAGGCGACCCGCGCAGCGATATCTTTGCCGTCGGTGTGATGCTGTACCAGCTGGCCACTGGCAAGCTGCCGTTTGGCACCCCCCAGACGGCAGGTGGCTTGCGCCAGCGCCTTTGGGTCGACCCCACGCCACCGCGCAAGCACAAATCCGAGCTGCCCGAGTGGTTGCAAGAGGTCATCCTGCGCTGCCTGGAGCCCGAGGCCGCCAAGCGCTACCCCTCAGCCGCCCACCTGGCGTTTGACCTGCGCCACCCCGAGCACGTCACCATCACCCAGCGGGGCCGCAACGTCACTGGCACCGGGTTTCGCACCCACTTCAAGCGCTGGTGGAAAGCCGCAGGCATGCAGTACCAGCCCAGCCCGTTGCCATCGCAGCAGATTGACGAGGTGCCCATCGTCATGGTGGCCATTCCGCACAAAGACGTGACCGACGCCACGCTGTATTCCTTGCGCCAGGCGGTAGGCCGCACCCTGGGCACCCGCCCCGGTGCCCGGCTGGCGTGTGTCACCGTGATCTCGTCCGGGCTAACCGGCAGTACCAACAACGACAAGAGTGAGACCAGTGTGCACCGCCGCTACCTGACCAGCCTGCGCCAGTGGGCCCAGCCGTTGGATTTGCTCGGGCATCAGATTTCGTACCACGTGATCGAGTCGGGCGACGTGGCGCAGGCCCTCGTTACCTATGCAATGGG
>JANOLC010000659.1:0-4675 GCA_031419575.1 Burkholderiales bacterium
GCCGGGCGTAGCGGCACCCTTGGCCAATGTACCCAAAGACTATGAGGCGCGTTTGGTGAAGCTGGACTTCAACTACGCGGCCGAACAGCGTGAGCGCATTCTGGCCGAGTGGACCAAGCGGTACGACGGCAAATCAGAGAAGCGTTAGCCCCCACGCTCTCGCACTTCGTGTCGTCGCTGCCCCCCGAGGGGGCTAATTTCCCTAGGGGCGGCCCGTCGGGAAATTGCCCCTCCCGTGTCGTCCCCTGATCCCCAAAATTTGATGAGCACTCCGTTCCTTGACCTGCGCCACATCCGCAAGGCGTTTGACAGCTTTGTGGCCCTGAGCGACATCAACCTGCAGATTGAGAAGGGCGAGTTCGTCTGTTTTCTGGGGCCTTCGGGCTGCGGCAAAACCACACTGCTGAGAATCATCGCCGGGCTGGAGGTGCAAACCTCGGGTGAGGTGTTTCAAGCGGGCCGGGACATCTCGAGCCTGCCACCCGCTCAGCGCGATTACGGCATTGTTTTTCAGAGTTACGCGCTGTTTCCCAACCTGAGCGTGGCCGACAACGTGGCCTATGGGCTGGTCAACCGCAAGACATCGCGTGCCGAGATCAAGGCGCGCGTGACCGAGCTGGTCAAACTGGTGGGTCTCCCAGGCAGCGAGGGCAAATACCCCAGCCAGTTGTCAGGTGGCCAGCAGCAGCGCATTGCCCTGGCCCGTGCGCTGGCAACCCGGCCTGGCTTGTTGTTGCTGGACGAACCCCTGTCTGCACTGGATGCCTTGGAGCGGGTTCGCTTGCGCCATGAAATCCGCGCGCTGCAGCAAACCTTGGGTGTGACCACCATCATGGTGACGCATGACCAGGAAGAAGCCCTGAGCGTGGCCGACCGTATTGTGGTGATGAACCAGGGCGTGATCGAACAGGTCGGCACCCCCATGGACATTTACCGTGAACCCGCGTCACCCTTTGTGGCGGATTTTGTGGGCAAGGTCAATGCATTGCCGGGGCGCATTGCCGACGGACTGCTCCATTGCGGCGCATTGCGATTGCCACATCAGGGCGCAGATGGCGAGGTCAAAGTCTATTTGCGCCCCGAAGATGTGCTGGCGCGACCTATCGCACCGGGCGATGCGCATGTGTTCGACGCCAGCATCGAAAAGATCGAGTTTCTGGGCTCGTTTTGCCACGTGCATGTGAGCGCTACCGAGCTGCACGGCCATCCGCTGACCGTTTACTTGTCCATGAACTTTCTGGCCGAACAGTCGCTGCAGGTCGGCTCCACGGTCAAGCTCAAGCTATTGCCGGAACGCATCCGGGTGTTTTAAGTGTGACGCCAATCGTGACACAAAAGGCTCACTGGACGGACCGCATCGCCCACATCGTGCTGGGCCTGATCGGCATTTTTCTGATCGCATTTTTGGCATCGCCCCTGCTTGCTATCCTGAGGCAGGCGCTTGAAGGCAAAGAGGGCGAGTTCGTCTGGTTCTCCAATTTTGTCGCCTACGCCCAAACACCGACCTTGTTGGAAAGCCTGTGGCACAGCGTGTGGGTGTCATTGGCTGTCACACTGATTGCGGTACCGCTGGCCTTTGGTTTTGCTTACGCCCTCACACGCTCCTGCATGCCGTTCAAACCCCTGTTTCGTGGCATCACGCTGATCCCGCTGCTGGCACCCTCGTTGTTATCGGCCATTTCGCTGATTTACTGGTTTGGCAATCAGGGGGTGCTCAAAAACTGGATGCAAAGTGTGGGCATTGACCAGATCTACGGCGCGCCCGGGATAGTGCTGGCCGAGTGTTTTGCGGTATTCCCCCACGCGATGATGATTCTGGTAACGGCTTTGAGCCTGTCGGATGCGCGCCTGTTTGAAGCGGCCGATGCCATGGGCACGTCGGCCCGGCGCAAGTTCTTGACCATCACTTTGCCGGGTGCCAAATACGGTTTGATTTCGGCGGCTTTGGTGACGTTCACACTGGTGATGACGGACTTCGGTATTCCCAAAGTCATTGGCGGCAACTTCAATGTGCTGGCCACCGATGTGTTCAAGCTGGTGATAGGTCAGCAGGACTTTGCCAAGGGTGCGGTCGTGGCCATTTTGCTGCTGGCACCTGCGGTGCTGACGTTTGCGGTAGACCACTATGTGAGCAAGCGCCAGACCGCTATGCTGACCGCCCGGGCGGTGCCGTATTCACCCAAACCTACACCGGCGTATGACCGGGTCATGACGGCTTACTGCTGCGTGATTGCCTTGTTGGTGCTGGCCATGCTGGGTATGGCGGTGTTTGCCTCGTTCGTCACGCTTTGGCCCTACAACCTGGCACCTAGCTTGGGCAACTTCCGCCTGGGGCTGGTGGATGCCGAGGTGGCGGAGGGCTTTGTCAACAGCATCAAGATGGCCACAGGTACGGCCTTGTTCGGCACGACTCTGGTATTTTGCGGCGCCTATCTGCTGGAGAAAACCAAGGGCATGGACGGCCTGCATGGTGTTGTGAAATTGATGGCCATGCTGCCCATGGCCGTGCCGGGCCTGGTGCTGGGCCTGGGCTACATCTTTTTTTTCAACGCCATCAACAACCCGCTGGGCGGTCTGTACCACACGCTCACGCTGTTGACGCTGTGCACCATCGTTCACTTCTACACCACAGGGCACCTCACTGCGGTCACGGCGCTCAAGAGCCTGGACGCCGAGTTTGAGGCGGTCAGTGCCTCGTTGAAGGTGCCGTTCTATAAAACCTTCTGGCGCGTAACCCTGCCCATCAGCGCGCCCGCCCTGATTGACATTGCCCGTTACTTTTTTGTCAACGCCATGACGACCATTTCGGCCGTGGTGTTCCTCTACTCCCCGGACACCAAGGTGGCCAGCATTGCGATTTTGAATCTCGACGAGGCGGGCGAGATGGGTGCCGCCGCCGCCATGGCGGTGTTGATTGGCATCGCATCCACCATCGCCACACTGCTGTTTATGGGGTTGAGCTGGTGGGTTAACCGCCGCACACAATCCTGGAGAACTGCGTCACGCTAGCAAAACAATAGCAAACTATCGAGGTTTCATATGGACAGAGACAAGATTTTATTGACACCTGGCCCCTTGACGACCACTTTGCGCACCAAACTGGCCATGCTCAAGGACTGGGGTTCGTGGGACAGCGATTTCAATGCCGTCACGGCCAGCCTGCGCACCAGCCTGCTCAAGATCATTCACGGCGAAGACTCGCATGTGGTGGTGCCTTTGCAGGGCAGCGGCACCTTCAGTGTGGAGGCCTCAGTCGCCACCCTGGTGCCACGCGACGGCCATGTGTTGGTGCTGGACAACGGGGCCTACTGCAAGCGGGCGGCACGGCTCACTACGTTGATGGGCCGCCAGTGCACGGTGATGGGGTTTGATGAAGACAAACAGGTGTCGGCCGCTGCATTGGACGAGCGCCTGGTTCAGGACAAGTCCATCAGTCACGTCATGATGATTCATTGCGAAACCGGTGCCGGCGTTCACAACCCCCTGCAGGCCGTTGCCGATGTGTGCGAAAAGCATGGCAAGGGCCTGATCGTCGATGCCATGAGCTCCTTTGCCGCTCTGGAGATTGATGCGCGCACCACCCGCTTTGATGCGCTGATTGCCGCTAGCGGCAAGTGTCTTGAGGGCGTGCCCGGCATGGGTTTTGTGTTCATCCGCAAAGCCGTGCTGGATGCCTGTGCGGGCCGCAGCCAGTCGTTGGCGATGGACCTGCACGACCAGTACGTTTACATGGAAAAGACCACGCAATGGCGATTTACCCCACCCACCCATGTGGTGGTGGCATTGCATGAGGCTATTGCGCAATTTGAGGAAGAGGGTGGCCAAAGTGCACGTCTGACGCGCTACACACTCAACTACCAGACGCTGATCTCCGGCATGGCGCGGCTGGGCTTCAAGCCCTATCTGGACCCGGCCATTCAAGCCCCCATCATCGTGACGTTTCACGCCCCGGGTGATGCCAGGTACGACTTCAAAACCTTCTATACCGCAGCAAGGGCCCGGGGCTTTCTGCTATACCCCGGCAAGCTCACACAGATCGAGACCTTCCGCGTGGGTTGCATTGGTGCCATTGGCCCGATCGAGATGGAGCAGGCCGTGCGGGCGATTGAGTTGAGCTTGCAGGACATGGGCATCGCCTCGGGTGCACCGTCGTTGTAAGCTCGAGCAACCACATCAAAGAGGAGCGCCAGATGGCCACAACGACAACATCCAAAGTCCATCCTGCCGTGGTTGCGGTCGAAAAGTCAGGAGCCAGCAAAGTCAAGGTTGCGGTGAGTGATATCGACGGTGTGCTGCGTGGCAAGTACCTGCACCGGGACAAATTCCTGGGCACGGCCGAGCCCTACCCCAAAGGGGGCTTCGGCTTTTGCGACGTGGTGCTGGGCTGGGACATGATGGACACCCCCTACGACAACACCACGGTGACCGGCTGGCAGCATGGCTTCCCCGATGCGCTGGCGCGGCTGGACCTGTATACCGCACGCAAAGTGCCGTGGGACAACAACGTGGACTTCTTTCTCGGGGAGTTCGTCAACGCCGATGGCACGCCGCACGCCTTGTGCCCGCGCCAGACCCTGAAAAAGGTGCTCAAGCGCGCCGAGAAAATGGGCTTCAAGGTGATGACGGGCATGGAGTTCGAGTGGTACAACTTTCTGGAAACGCCCCAGAGCTGGGC
>JANOLC010000660.1:0-1556 GCA_031419575.1 Burkholderiales bacterium
CTACATCGAGACCAACCTGAAGTTCACCTTGGCGCGTGAGCCCGGCAACGTGGCGGCGCAGACCATGCTGGCACGGGTTGCAGCGCATGACCCGGCCACCTCGGTGGTCACCACGCTGGGCGATGAGAAACAACACAACACGTTCTTCCGGCTGACCAACGCAGAGGTGATTGCCAAGATGCGCGAGAGCTTCCCGGATTTGGCAAACCAGCCGGATGAGAAGACTGTTTTTATGAAACTACGGGAGCTGCGCAATAGTTGGTGATGGTTTGGCAGCGGCTATTGTTCAAGCTCAGCCCGAACGGTTCATTGTTCACAGGGCTGTGTCATTCGGTAGCTTACCGCTCTGCCAGGTAGTGCTGCATCATCACCGGCACACCCTCTAACTGAAAGGCCCGCACTTGCGCCTCAAGCGTGTGGTCAGCCTCAGTAGCACGGGCGCGCTGGTGCAAATAATCTGCCCACGAGGTCACGATAAAGCGCTCCACAAAGCGCGATGGGTCGGCCAAATCGCTGTAGACCCGCCACAGCGTCGCGCCATCTCGGCGCCGTGGCGCACGCAGGTGGCTGACGGTTTCCAGAAATGCGGCGGTGTGGGCGACCTCAATGCGGTAAATAGTCTCTACGGCCACCGGGCCTTCATCCGGCGAGGGCTCGTGGGTGATGAACAGCTCTTCCCACGGATGCGCCTGCGTCACGTCTTGCTTGTCGCCCATGCGCAGAGGGAACGGCTTGGCCAGCAACAGCCCAGCGGCGGTGCCCAATGCGGCGGCGCTCAGCGCAAAACCCAGTCCACCCAGGTCGGACAGCGCCCCCCAAAAGGCTGACCCCAGCGCAAACGAACCTAAAGCGCACAGCGTGTGCATAGCGACGGCGCGGGCACGCACCCACGGCGGCACGCTGGTTTGCGTGGCCGTGTTGAAAGTAGACATGGTGGACATCCAGGCCCCACCGCCCACCACCAGCGCCAAATACACGGGGGCGTGCCAACGCGAAAAGGCCGCAATCAGCATCACCACCGCAAACACAATGCAGCAACCGGACACCAGGGCCTCTAGCCCCAAACGGGCCCGTACACGGCCAATCACCAACCCGGCCCCCACCGCTCCGGCCCCCAGGCAGCCCATCAACAAGCCAAAGCCTGCGGCCCCCAACCCCAATTGCCGCTGGCCAATCACCGGCAGCAGCGCCCACAGGGCCGAGCCGGTCGCGCTAAACGCCATCGTTCGCACCAACTGCGACAGCACCGTGTGCGAATGCCAGGCAAATCGCAGGGCGCTGAGCATGCCGCCCCACAATCGTTCCGGCGGCAAACGTGAGGGCGGATGCGCTTTGGGTGGCCAGCGCCGGATGGCCTGCATCATGGTGAGGGTGCTAACCACGGCCAGCGCAAAATTCCACGCACCGCCCGCCAACGTGAACACCAGCCCGGCCAGTGCTGGCCCGACCGCGCGCGCGCCGTTGTAGGCAATCGACACTACGGTAATGGCCTGGGGCAACTCGTCGCGTGGGATGGAATCACTGATGGTCGAGTTCCAGGCCGGGGACAGCAACGC
>JANOLC010000661.1:0-5195 GCA_031419575.1 Burkholderiales bacterium
ACTCCCCCCGGGCAGACTGCTTGCCGTCCGCCCCCAGCTGCAACATTCGCACATTGCCACCCGGCCAACGCAGGCCATCACGGGTCTGAAATTGCAGGCCTTCGGTTGAAAACTCAAAACCACCCGGCAAAAAGCGCCCCCGCAACCGGCCAGCGACAGATTGCAACTCCAACGGTACCAGCCGCGGGCCCAGGGTGGCGTTCACCTCGGTTAACGCCACATCAGCCGTGGCCGCCATAACAGCACCCCGGCTGATATCGACCCACGCGTGCAGTGCCCCAAAGCCTTGCGCAACGTCTAGCCCCAGGTCGGCATAACCTTTAAGCCGCGCCACATCAACCCGCGCAAACCCGCCGTACAGCTGACCGTCCCAATCTGCCCACTGGCCGTTACGACGCGACAACAAGGGCTGCTTGAACACGGCCACTGTGGTGAAACGATCACCCAAGCCCGCAGGCGGGGTGGCATCAATACGCACGCTGTGGCTGCGAAACCGGTTGCGAATGACCAAATCAACCTGAGTCAGCGCCAACGGGGGCATGGCGCGCATCTCATCCGTCCAGTGCACGGTGCCATTGCGAAGAACAAACTCGGCCTGCGAAAAAAACCAATCGGCGGCACTGCCGTCACTGCCGCCACCTTTGGAGAAATCAAGCCCAGCCACCTCGAGCTTGCCGTCTTTGGTGCGACGAATGTTCAGCTCAGGCTGGTCAATATAAAGCTGCTCAAACCCAAACCCCAGTGCGGATTTGGGGGACATCGCCACCAGCACACGCGGCAAGGTCAACGCTACCCTGCCTTGCGCGTCAAACAGCTTGACATCCGTGAGCTCAAACGAGGGAATCAAACCGGTGGACTTGGCCACGATACTGCCCATGGACACTGGCACCCCCAAAACCCGTGAGGCTTGGGCCTCCAGCTGTGGGCGCAGGTCGCCGATTCGCGGCACAATCACCAAATGCAAAGCGCCCCAGACGGCGCCAAACAAAAACCAGGCGGTCAACATGACCCATAACGCGATGCGAGCGAAGCCCCCCATGACCTTGAGCAACTTGGAGGGGACAGGCGTAGGAGCAGTCATTTATTACAGATACATGTGGCAAGAATTATGACCCGCAACGGCCCGACTCATTTGGTAACCACTGACACACTTTGTCACGATGCGTCCCTCCCAACATCGCTGTCGTCTTACTCCCGTTTTGCCCAGCGTGTGCGCCGCCGTTACGCCCCGCAAATTAGCCTGCTGGCACCCGGTGTGCCGGGGCTGGCGGCCCTGCAGGCGCTGTTTGACAACCTGAAAACATCGGGTCTGGACACCTCGTGTGCGCTGCGCATTACCCGCCAATTGGTGCTGGAGCGACTGGTGTGTCTGGATTCCGATGCCGAGAAACCCGCCAGCCTGCCCGTGATCACCCAAGCCATGACCACATTGGCCGAATTTGCGTTGAATATTGCCTGCTTGGAAGTCCAGCGGGCGTTAAACAACCTACACGGTGCACCCCTGGGCCCCAACCAGCAACCCGCCCACCTCTGGATCGTGGGCATGGGCAAGCTCGGTGCCCGTGAACTCAATGTGTCCAGCGACATCGACCTGATTTATGTCTACGACCAAGATGGCGAAACCGCAGGCAACCTTGAGGGCCGGGGGCGCATTTCCAACCAGGAATACTTTGGTAAATGTGTGCGTGCCATCTACAACCTGATTGGCGAGACGACCGAGCATGGCTTTGTGTTCCGCGTGGACTTGGCGTTGCGGCCCAATGGCAATTCCGGCCCACCCGCCGTTTCCTTGGGCGCCTTGGAAGAATATTTCCATGTGCAGGGCCGCGAATGGGAGCGTTTTGCCTGGCTTAAGAGCCGGGTGATCGCACCACTGGACTGTGTGCAAGACGCATCCGCCCAAGGCTTGCGCACGGCGGTATTGCCGTTTGTGTTTCGGCGCTATCTGGACTACAGTGTGTTTGATGCCTTGCGTGTGCTGCACCGCCAAATTCGCGAGCATGCCGCACGGCGCAGTGCAGGACGGCCTGAGCGCACCAATGACGTGAAGCTGTCAAGGGGCGGCATACGCGAGATTGAATTCACCGTGCAATTGCTACAGGTGGTGCGTGGCGGGCAATTCCCGGAGCTGCGCACGCGCTCCACCCAAGCCGCGTTGCAGCGCTTGGCCAAGGCCGGGCTGATGCCCCAGGCTACCGCCGATGCCTTGTCGCAAGCCTATGAATTTTTGCGCCGGGTTGAGCACCGTATCCAATACCTGGACGACCAACAAACCCACGTGTTGCCCGTGCAGGATGACGACCTGCACTGGATATCTAAAACGCTGGGTTGCGCCAATTTGTGCGAGTTTTTAGGCCTGCTGGATGCCCACCGTGAGTTGGTGGCGCAAGAATTCGACACGTTGCTCGGGGGCAATCAAGGCCAATGTAAAACAGGCGGTTGCAAAAAGTCAGGAACTGACAACCCGCAGTTTGACGACGTGCTGACCCAGTTGCCGGAAGTATTCAGAGCACGGGTTAAGGCTTGGCGTGATCACCCGCGTGTACTGGCCTTGCGTGAAGAATCCCGCATCCGCCTGGTCAAGCTGGTCGCCCGCACGGCTGACTGGCTGCGCGAAGGTATCGTGGGGGAAGAGGCCGCCGTGCGCCTGGCCGACTGGATTGAGCCCCTGTTGCGGCGCGAGAGCTATCTGGCCTTGTTGCTGGAGCGACCGACGGTGCACGTGCGCTTGCTGCGCTTGCTGGGGGCCGCGCGTTGGCCTGCCCGCTATCTGGTCAAGCACCCCGGTGTGATTGACGAGCTGGCCAGTAACGAGATGCTGACAGAGCGCTTCCACGCCGAAGACTTTGAGCGCGACCTAGAGCGCCGCCGCACGTCCTTGCAAATCACCGGTGAGGACGGCGACGAAGCCCTGCTCAACCTGCTGCGCCGTGCACATCACGCCGAAGTTTTTCGCACTTTGGCACGTGATGTGGAAGATGTGCTCACCGTCGAACAAGTGGCTGACGACCTGAGCGCACTGGCCGAAGCCGTGTTGCGCATTACCACCCGCTGGTGCTGGGATCGCCTTAAAAACCGGCACCGCGAGTCACTTCAGTTCGCCATCATTGCCTATGGAAAATTGGGTGGTAAAGAGCTGGGCTACGGCAGCGATCTGGACATTGTGTTCGTTTACCAGAAAGACGACGACCAGGCCGATGACGACCGCGCGGGTGAGGTCTATGCCGCATTGGTGCGCAAGCTGATCAACTGGTTGACCGTCAAAACCGCAGAGGGCGATTTGTACGAGATCGACACCGCCCTGCGTCCCAACGGAAATGCGGGCATGCTGGTCACGACGTTTGATGCGTTTGCCAACTACCAGCAGCAACGCGGTAGCAACACCGCTTGGACGTGGGAGCACCAGGCCATGACCCGCGCCCGGTTTGTGTTGGGCGGCGACGCACTCAAAACCCGGTTTGATGCCATCCGGCAAGCCGTGATTGTTGCCCCACGCGTGGCGAATGATTTAGCCAGGGAGATTGTTGCCATGCGTGACAAGGTTCGCTCGGCACATCCGGTTAAAGCGGATCAGTTTGACGTGAAACACAGCGCAGGTGGCATGGTAGATGCCGAGTTTGTTGTGCAATATCTGGTGCTGTCGCAAGCCGGGGCTTACCCTGAGCTGATTGCCAACGTGGGCAATATTGCGTTGCTGGAGCGCGCACAGAATTGCGGACTGATTCCCGCACCCATTGGGCACGCCGCCGCCGATGCTTACCGGGTCTTGCGACAACTGCAGCACCGGGCTCGGCTGAATGAAGAGCCCACCCAGGTCAAGTTGCCGGCGCTGGCCAAAGAGCGGGATGCCGTGTTGGCGCTGTGGGCCTGCGTGTTTGGTTGAACGGTTAGTTGTACACCACCACACGGTTGCGTCCCGCACCCTTGGCCTGATAAAGCGCGTCGTCAGCCAGCCGGATCAACTCTTCGGCTCTACCGCCCTGAGTCGGCCTGACGGTGGCGACACCCACGCTGACAGTCACCACGCCGATATTGCCAGAGGCGCTGTGGGGAATGCCCAATGCGGCAATCCCCTCGCGAATCCGGTGAGCAACGACGCTTGCGCCCCCTTCATCAATCGAGGGCAGAATCATGGCGAACTCTTCCCCGCCATAACGAGCCGCCATGTCGGACGGGCGATGGGTTTGATGCGCCAGTACGGCAGCCACTTTTTTCAGGCAATCGTCGCCCGCCTGGTGACCATAGGTGTCATTGAAGCGTTTGAAATGGTCTACATCAAGCATGATCACCGACAGTGGCTGCTTTTCACGGCTCGTACGGCTCCACTCGTTGTGTAGCCGATCATCAAACCCCCGGCGGTTGAAGATACCTGTCAGGCCATCATGGTTGACCAAGCGTTCAAGCTCAGTCTGGGCATTTTTGTGGGATGACATGTCGCGCAGGGTTTCCACAACAGCCAGTAGTTGCCCCTCTGCGTCGTAGATAGGACCCGCATCAATGGCCAGGTAGAGTTGCGTGCCCACGCGCGGCATGACGCACCAGGTTTCAGCATGAACGCCGAAGTTCTTCTGCGACAGGTCGTCATGTGTGACATACAACCCATCTATCTCGGACATCCGGTCTTGCACAATCAAATCGGCCAGGCAGGGCCGCTCGGTATCGTAAAACCCACGCCAATGCTCTTTGGTGCCAAGCACTTCATGCGCAGGTATGCCGGTCAATCGCTCACACGCTTTGTTCCAGATCAGTACAGTGCCTCTCTTGTCCAGAACAAAGGTCGGCACCACCAGGAACTGCATCAGGTTGATGGCAAAACTGTAGTCCTCCCGGTTGACAGGTTTGGCAGGTGGCTTGGCAGTTTTTTCGGATTTCATTTAGCGGGGTAAAAATATCACGCGCTCAACCGGAGCATGTGCCTGATTTTGAAATGGTGGTGAATGTACCGACTAATTCTGCAAACCGCTATCAGGTATTTGCCCCAGTCCGTAAGAGAAAAGATCCTACGTCCGGAGAAAGAAGGTTCGCGTTGAAAACTGCCTGCCAGTACCTCGAATACCTCATGTGCTTATTTTTCGCTCTACTTAAATCAATCGTTTGATTTAAGTATGGTCTAATTGATGACATGAGCACGTCAACTCCCGTTCCCAAGATTTCCCCAAAACAGCCCCCTCCAGGGGACTCCAAGCCCGTCAAAG
>JANOLC010000662.1:0-5765 GCA_031419575.1 Burkholderiales bacterium
CCTCCCCCCGCTGAATCAGCAGCGCCACCGACTTGTCCGACCTGGCGACTGCAGCCCGCACCTGATCCAAACTTCGCACGGTCTGGCCATTGACGGCCAGCAACACGTCGCCTGCCTCCACACCAGCACTGGCCGCTGCGCCTGCAGTGTCTTCTATCAACAGGCCGTTGGGTACGCCCGCTGCGCGCAATTCATTGGGCTGCAGGGGCCGCAACGAGAGGCCCAACCGCGCTGGTGCGGCGTCGGTGTTGCTGGCTACCACGTCGGCGGCCTTGTCGTTGGCATTGCCCAGCTTGGCCTCAATCGATTTGGCCGAGCCCTGGCGCCAGATGTCCAGCGTGACCTTGTCGCCGGGGGCCGCCATGCCAATCGCGGCAGGCAAGTCGCCAGACGACACCACGGCCTGGTCGTTGACCTTGCGGATCACGTCACCGGCTTGCAGGCCCGCCTTGTCAGCCGGGCCGCCTCTCTCGACCGTGGAGACCAACGCACCTTCAGGTTTGTCGAGCTTGAACGAGTCGGCCAGCACCTGGTTGACCTCCTGCACCGACACGCCCAGGCGCGCATGTTCGACCTTGCCGTGCGCGACGATCTGGTCCTTGATTTTGGCGGCCAGGTCAATCGGTATGGCAAACGACACGCCCTGGTACCCGCCGCTGCGGCTGTAGATTTGCGAGTTGATGCCCACTACCTCGCCACGCGCGTTGAATAGCGGCCCGCCCGAGTTGCCGGGGTTCACCGCCACGTCGGTCTGGATGAAGGGCACGGCGCTGTCGTCAGGCAACGAGCGGCCCTTGGCACTGACCACGCCAGCCGTCACCGAATTCTCAAACCCGAACGGTGAGCCGATGGCCAGCACCCATTCACCCACCCGCAAGTCGCTGGTCTTGCCGATAGTGACCACGGGCAAGTTCTTGGCGTCAATCTTCAACACGGCCACGTCGGTTTTTGGGTCGGCGCCCAGTACCTTGGCGATGAACTCACGCCGGTCGGTCAGCTTGACGGTGACTTCCTTGGCGTCGCGCACCACGTGGGCGTTGGTCAAAATAATGCCGTTGGCATTGACGATAAAGCCCGAGCCCTGGCTGTGGGTGACCTGGTCACGCGGAGCTTGTTGCTGGCTGCGCGGGTTGCCTTGCTGGCCCTGTTGGCCCTGCTGGAAGCGACGGAAAAATTCAAAGAATGGGTCGTTGCCAAACGGGTCTTCCTGCTGACCACGTTTGGCAGTGGGTGACTCCCTGGAGGTTTTGGTGCTGCCCGTGACGCTGATGTTCACCACCGCCGGGCCGTACTGGCTGGTGATCTGTGCAAAGTCGGGCATGGCCAAGGGCGCACTTGTGCCTGCAACCGCTGTGGCCTGACTGGGGTTGGCGAAGAGCGTTGTAGCCACCGGCGCAGGCGCTGCGTGGGCTGCATTGATGTGTTGAAGTGCCGTGACGCTGGCGCCACCAAGGGCACCGGCAGTGATCAGGGCCAGCACCAGGCGGGTGCTTTTGAGAACGCGTGTTGTCATGAAAACTCCTTGGGTTGAGATCAATGCAAACCGTGTTGCAGTGACTCAACTTTGGGGTCTTCAGCTTAGGCGAGTCTTAAACTGAACTTCAACCCGCAAGCCACCCAGGGCTCGGGATTGATCGAGTTTCAGGGTGGCGTGGTGGCGGTTGGCAATGGCACGCGCAATGGGCAGACCCAAGCCACTGCCGCTGGCTGTGACATCGGGGCTGCGGTAAAAGCGCTCGAACACGCGTTCGCGCTCGGCTGGCGAAATGCCGGGGCCGGAGTCGTCAACGTCCAGCACCACCGAGTTGCCGTCATTGAGCAGGCCTACGTCAACCCGGCCACCCTTGGGTGTGTACTTGAGGGCGTTGTCCAGCAGGTTGCGCAGCAGGATGAGCAGGGCGTCCGGGTCGCCTTGAACCCGCGCAGATTCCGCAGAACTCACGCCCAGATCAATGCTTCGCGTCTGCGCTTGCGGCAGGTGCTCCGTCACCGCCTGGCTCACCAGCGCCTGCAAGTCCACAGATTGCCACGCCGGGCCGTCTTCACCCGCCGCTTCCTGGCGAGCCAGCACCAGTAACTGGTTCATGAGTTGCACAGCGCGGTCAATGCCCTGGTTGAGGCGGTCAATGGCAATCTGCCGCGCGGGTTCATCAGTGGTGTTGTCAGTCAATCGGGCCAGCGCCTGGGCCTGCAGTTTGAGGGCCGTGAGGGGCGAGCGCAGCTCATGCGCGGCGTTGGCCACAAACGATTTTTGCGCGTCAAACGCGGTGTGCACCCGGTCAAACAGCAGGTTGAGCTCCTGCACCAGCGGGCGCACTTCGTCAGGCAGGGCGGCTTCATTCAAGGGCGACAAATCGCTCGCCTCGCGCGTGGCCACCTGCTGGCGGGTGCGCTCCAGCGGTGCCAGTGAATGGCGGATGACCCACCACAAAATCAGCATCAGCAGCGGTGCCATTAGAGCCATGGGCAACATGGCGCGCACGGCCAGCGCGCGGGCACGAGCCGTGCGGGCGCTCATGTCCTGCGCAATCTGAATCGTCTGAAATTGCGTCTGCACGGAATAGACCCGAAACGGCAGGCCATTCACCACCACATCCGAAAACCCCAGCACCGCGCGCGGTGGCATTGCGCGCCGGGTAGAGCGAAACAACGGCACACCGTCTGGCCCCCAGATCTGGATGACGTAGTCCACATCATTGTTGCCATCGCCATCCAACCCTGGCACCGCCAGCGCCGGGCCACCGCGCAGGGAATAGGCCATTTGCTGCAGGTGGTAGTCAAACATCTCGTCGGCCTGCTGCAAGGCACCCCGGTAGGCCGATACGGCCTGGAACAGTGCAGCCAGCAAGATGGCCGTCATCACCGAGCCCAGCAGGCGCTTGCGCAGGGAGTGCGTTCTTGTGTTGGCGGATCCAGTCATGGCCGGGGCATGACGTAGCCCAGGCCGCGCACGGTCTGGATGAGCGCATTGCCTAGCTTCTTGCGAATGCCGTGCACGTAGACCTCCACCGCATTGCTGCTGACTTCGTCTTTCCAGCTGTAGAGTTTTTCTTCCAGCTGCGCGCGTGACAACACCACGCCGGGGCGCGCCATCAGCGCCTCCAGCACGGCCCATTCACGCGCTGACAGGGTGATGGACTCGCCGTTGCGGGTGGCCTCGTGGGTGATGGGGTTCAGCGTCAGGCCGTGCACCTCCATCACCGAGTTGGCACTGCCCGCGCTGCGCCGGATCAGCGCCCGGATGCCCGCCAGCAGCTCGTCCAGGTCATAGGGTTTGAGCACGTAATCGTCGGCTCCCGCATCCAGACCGGCAATGCGGTCACTGACGGCGTCGCGCGCCGTGACGATCAGCACCGGGGTGATGTCGCGGCGCGCCCGCAGGGCCTTGAGCACGTCCAGCCCATCGCGTTGCGGCAGGCTCAGGTCCAGCATGACCAGGTCGTAATGCTGCGAGTGCAGCGCCGTGTCGGCCATGTTGCCGTCTTTCACCCAGTCCACGGCGAAGTGCTCGGCGCGCAACACGTCAAGCACGGTTTCTCCAATCATCAAGTCGTCTTCGACCAGCAGCAGGCGCATGGGGTGGGTTCTGTGGGGAAGCGTGGATGGTGAGTTGTCTAGCTTAACCGAGGCTTAAAAATCGCTTTTTGGCTGGGGTTGAGAAGGGAAATGGCCTGAAGTCCCTGTCCCTTATCAATAGTTTGCTATTTGTTTAGGAGTTGTTTGGTTCTGGCGTCTGGGAACGGGATCAGGCCGAAGTCGCGATAAACCGCGTGCTACGACCGTGCGCTCACGCACAGACGGGCACGCCTTCGCACTCATAGCATGGCGCAGCCGTTCAAGGCTCGGGCGCTTCGCCCGTTCAAGCGTCAACCAACCAGGACAATCACATGAATTCATTGACCACCCCGGTGACCCAAACCGCACCTGTTGACGAAGACCTTGTCGAGCAGGCTGTTCCCGGCCACGGCATCCCGTCGCAGGATACGAATCCTGCGGCGCAGGTTCTGCTCACACCAGAGGAATCGGAGCGCGAGACCCGGTCGGTGCTGATGGGAGGTGGCCTGGTCGCCGGTGCCACCACAGGCGCTGTCATTGGTGTCATGGTGGCTGGCCCGGTGGGGGTGGTCGTCGGGGCAACGATTGGGGCTGTTGCCGGCGCCCTGGGCACTGCTGCAGCAGGAGCGCCAGGGACGCCGACTGATTCGAGCGGCACCATGACCTCTTCTGCAGGCAGTGTGCGTCTGCACATCGAAGACAGTGGCGGTGGCGGGCGGCCCGTGGTGCTGATTCATGGCTGGCCGCTGTCGGCCCAGGCCTGGGAGCCACAGGTGTCAGCGTTGCGCGCGGGTGGCTACCGTGTGGTGGCCTATGACAGGCGGGGCTTCGGTCGATCCGACAAGCCGGAGTCGGGTTACGGCTACGACATGCTGGCTGACGACTTGCAGCGCGTCATGGACCAATGCGGGCTGCAGGATGTCACCTTAGTGGGCTTCTCGATGGGTGGTGGTGAAGTGGCGCGTTACATCGGCCGCGTGGGCGAATCGCGCCTGCACAGCGTGGTGTTTGCAGCGGCTGTGCCACCTTATTTGATGAAGACGGCCGATAACCCCGATGGCCCGCTCGCACTGGAAAAGGCGCTACAGCAGAAGCAGGCGCTTGAGCTGGACCGCCATGCCTTCTTCGACCAGTTCACCACCAACTTCTTTTCAGCCCATGACGCTCTGCTGGTCACCGAGGCGCAGCGACGCGATGCGATGGCCCTGTGCGACCAGGCCGCGCAGCATGCGGCGCTGGCTTGCATGGACTCGTTTGGGACGACCGACTTTCGTGAGGATTTGAAGAGGGTCACCGTACCCACGCTGGTGATTCATGGCGACGCGGATGGGATTGTTCCCTTTGAAGGATCGGGCCAGCGTACCCATCGCGCCATTCCCCACAGCGGGCTGGTGACGGTGGGCGGTGCGCCGCACGGGCTGAACGTATCGCACGCGCAGGCGTTCAACAGCGCGCTGCTGAAGTTCCTTCAAGTTTGATGCGATGCTTCACCGGCAAGGCCCCGAGCCCGTCACGGGCGTTCAGCACACCCAGGCACTCCTTGATCAAGGGTGATGCGCCTACGGTAATACGGCACTTCAGGCCCTTGGCGTGCCTTGGTTTAGCTGCGACTATCGGCTTTTCAATCGCAACAGGAGTGCAGACATGACGACAAACAGCATGATCTCGAACGAGATTTTGGGCAAAACGGTTCGCTTGACTTGGACAGATGGTCCTACCAAGGGCTCAACGCATGAACACATATTTCACGAAGACGGAACCGTAGAGTGGTGGGCACTTGAGGACGGCAAGATGTCAATCACAAAAAAGAAGGCGGCAAGCGACCGCCCGAAATATCTTGCACGCGATGTCGCCGAGCAGGTCGTGCTGATCTCCTATTTGTCGTCGTCCGGGTACACCTTAACGGTCGCGCTGAATTTCCGGAGTCAAACAACCGTCGGTGTGGCATCCAACGCAACAACCTGGACGGCGGTGGAGGGTACGTTTGCGGTGGAGCACCAACCGGCTATCTCAATTGGCGACGTCTAAGCAGTAGCGGTGATCCCCCGCCACCCATTGTTCATGGTGTTCCTTATGGAATGCTTCTCAGACGGGGTGTTTGACAAGCATAGCGGCAAGGATGCAAGAAGCTTGCGATGTCGGGAATGAGTGGGTCAACTGCCCAGCCGCGCCCGATGCCGCTCAATCTGTAACCGCACCTGCTTCGGTGC
>JANOLC010000663.1:0-1660 GCA_031419575.1 Burkholderiales bacterium
GCCAGACGCTGGCCGCCTGCAAGCGCAGTGGCAAGTTTGCCGCATTGATCGTGCTGGACTTGGATAACTTCAAACCGCTGAACGACACCCACGGCCACGCGGCCGGGGATTTGCTGCTGATCGAGGTGGCGCAACGCATCAAGGCCTGTGTGCGCGAGGTGGACACGGTGGCCCGGTTGGGTGGGGACGAGTTTGTCGTGCTGATTCAAGAGCTGAGCAGCGACTGCACGACGTCGACAGAGCAGGTCAGCGTCATTGCCGAGAAGATTCGATTTCTGTTGTCGCAACCCTACCGGCTCATGCGCGGCCGACAAGACTCCGGCCCGCAGGAACGCACGCCGACAGATTGGCTTGAGCACCACTGCACTGCCAGCCTGGGCGTAGCGCTGTGCAGTGAGGCGGTATCCAGCGTGGTTGATGCCCTGAAACAGGCCGACCAGGCCATGTACCGGGCCAAAAATGAGGGCCGCAATCGGGTGTGCCTGTTCGACGCGGCGGGCTGATTTCGGGTATCAAAAATGCTTGATCGGTTGTGCGCGGGTGCCTACCTGTTCAGCCCGGTGTGATTGGGGTAAGCTGCACAGGGTCAATCACTAGACACCCACTAAGCCCATTAAGGAGACAACATGAGCGATTCAGCAGACTCTGGTTTTGGAAAATTTGTACCCGGCTTTGACTTTTTGCAAAGCTTGGCCAAGGGGGCGTCCAGCAGCATCCCGCAAATGCCCAATTTGACCAACTGGGTGTCGCCATCGCTCAATTTGGAAGAGCTGGACAAGCGGGTTGAAGAACTCAAAGCCGTGCATTTCTGGCTCGATCAAAACTCCAAAGCACTGGGGGCCACCATCCAGGCGCTGGAAGTGCAGCGCATGACCCTGGCCACCCTGAAGGGCATGAACTTCAACATGGGCGATGTGGCCAACGCGCTCAAGCTCAAAGCGGCAGACTCGGTCGTCGCCAGTGTGCAAAAAGTAACTGAGAGGGCCGCCAGCACCGCCAAAACCATCACCGGCGTGGCGTCAGACATGGCCTCCAGCGTTAGCGGTTCCGGCAAGGCGTCCAAGCCAACCAGCGGCATCGCCGGGCTGGTAGATCCCATGCAACTGTGGGGATCGCTGACGCAGCAGTTCCAGCAAATAGCCGCCAGCGCTATGAAAGAAGCGGGCCGAAACACAGCGATTGATGCTACGAAGCACATGGTGGATGGCCTGACCAAGGAAGCGGTGAAAGCTACTAAAAAAGTAGCAACAAAATCAACAAGGACGGGGACTACAGCCAAAAAATCTGTGAAAAGGACGGCCCGGTAAACACGCTGAGGCTAGTGCGGCAGACATTATGAAATTGTTCCCTTATGTGCACGCCACACATCCCCAGTGGCGCATGGCCGCCGGGCTTGCCCTCGCCCAAGTTCGCGCCCAAATGGCCTTGCACGGCTATGCCAGCAGCCCCACGCTGGCGCTGCTGTACATCACCGACCACTACGCTGGTGCGGCGCAGGAGATTCTGGACCACCTGAGCGGCGAGCTGCCCGAGATCACTGACTGGTCAGGCACCGTGGGTGTTGGCATTGCGGCCAATAACGTCGAGTATTTTGATGAGCCTGCGCTGGCCATCATGCTGTGCCAGCTCCCCACAGACCAATACCGCGTGTTCTCCGGAG
>JANOLC010000664.1:0-3346 GCA_031419575.1 Burkholderiales bacterium
ACACGGTGAGGGTTTCGCACTGCGGCGCAATTTCTGGCACGATCTGTACTGCGCTGGCCCCAGTGCCCACCACCGCCACGCGCTTGCCCGCCAGAGACACGTCAGCGCGCCATTGGTTGGAGTGAAACGCGACTCCTTTAAACGTTTCGATGCCTGGCACATTGGGGATGAGTGGTTTGTTCAATGGCCCTGTTGCCAAAATGACATGTCTTGCCAGCAGCGAGCCTTGGCCTTGCTGGTCAATCTGCCAGCGCGCAAGCTGCGGCATCCAACGCATTTGGCTCACTTCGGTGTTGAAGCGGATCACATTGCGCAGCTTGTACTTCTGCACCATCCGCAAAATGTAGGCTTGGATTTCTGCGCGCTGCGGGTAGGGTCGCGTCCACTCGGAATTGGGCTCAAACGAGAGCGAGTAAAGGTGCGACGGCACATCACATGCGCAGCCTGGGTACACGTTGTCGCGCCAGGTGCCACCCACCTCGGCGCTGCGCTCCAGCACCGTGATCGACGTGATGCCCTGCTGCTGCAAGCGAATGGCGGCGCACAAGCCACCCAGCCCTGCGCCGATGATGGCGATTTCAACTTCGTCGGTCATGGGTTCCTATCCAGATTTTTAGGCGCACCTGTTTTAACGCCTTCGGTTGCATCCTAACCGTCGGGCCTAAGTCAGAAAAAATCAGAGATCGAGTACCGTTGCCCGCCCAAATGCGATGTCCAGCGATGGCCATTGATCTACCCGCGTCACTTCACGCACACCTTGCGACAGAAGGATCGCTGCGCGAATAACCCCAGCGTGGGTGATCCATACGGCATCATCACCCGCCGAGTGCGCCTCATCCCACAGGCCAGCCACACGGGCCATCACATCCTGCACGCTCTCAACTCCACCAAAACGCCAGTGGCCAAAGTTGTCAGTCCACTGCGCCAGCTCGCTTGCGGCGATGTCATTCCAGCGCTGGCCTTCCCAGCAGCCGAAGTCCATCTCTTTGAGTCGCGCATCGGTTTTGTAAGTTAAGTCAGGCCGTAGCTCTCGTAGATAGAGCGTAAGCTGCTCACATCGTTGTAGCGTAGAGGAAATGACACGAACGCCCGGTGGCAAGGCCCCCGTCAGCGCTTGCGCGGCTTGCCGTGTGGCAGCGGCATCTGCCGGTACGTCGGTGGCACCGTAGCAAATGCCGGGTGCGATGAGAGGCTGCGCGTGGCGCACCAGCCACAGCTTCATAGAGTCAACGCCAGCCCGAAGTAAAACGCCAGCTCGCACACCTGCTGCGTGGCACCGAGGCAGTCACCCGAAAAGCCCTGCAAACGTCTCCAGAAGAGCCGCCACATCCATACGAGTGCCAGGACGGCCACGACGACAGGCGCTATTAAATTAATATCATCGTGTGCATAATATACGAGAGATAGAGCGCCGAACGACCATAAAAATGCAACAACCAAGCTGCCCCCACTGAGTTGATCAGCGAGTGGCTTTGACTTGGTGGTGGCCACGTCGCCCACGTGCGGCATAGCACGAATCAGCACCAGCGGCAGCATGCGCGACACCACGTGCGCGGCAAACAGCCCCAGGCACATCATGGTTTCATTGAGGGAGCCAATCAGCGCCAGCAAAGACACCTTGGCCAGCAGCATGAGTACCACGGCCAGCACGCCGAATGCGCCGACGCGCGAGTCTTTCATGATGATCAGGGCACGCTCGCGCTCGGGTGAACCCCCCAGCCCATCGGCGACGTCGGCCAGGCCGTCTTCGTGGAACGCCCCCGTCAACCAAACCCCTGCGGCAGTGCCCAGCACCGCGACCACCAGGGGCACATACGCGCTGGGTGGCAGAACCTTCAGCAACAACACAGACACCCCCGCCACCATGGCACCCACCAGCCAGCCCACCCCTGGAAAATGCGCTGCACTGGCACGCAGCATGGCCGGGCTGTAACCCACCCATTGCGCCAACCGCCCGGTGATGGGGATACGCGTGAAGAACTGAACAGCCAGCAGATAGTGGCGCAGGAAATTCATGGGGTTGATCAACTATTTACGCCACGCTCTGGGTAGACACCCCGGCCTGCGCAAAGCTGGCCATCTCGCGCAGCAGCATGCAGGCCGATTGCAGCAGCGGCCAGGCCAGTGCCGCGCCAGAGCCCTCGCCCAGGCGCAACCCCAAATCCAACAATGGCTGCGCCTTCAGGTGCGCCAACATCAGTGCATGCCCACGCTCGCCAGAGCGGTGCGCAAACACACAGCGCTGTACCACCAGCGGTTGCAGGGCATGCGCCACCAGCACCACCGCGCTGGCGATGAAGCCATCCACCACCACCACGCGGCGTTCGTGGGCCGCCTGCATCACCGCGCCCAGCATGGTGGCCATCTCGAACCCACCAAAGGCCGCCATGGCTTCCAGCGGCGTGGTGGCGCTGGCGTGGCGTTGCAGCACCTCGCGCAACACGCCGGTTTTGCGCAGCACGGCAGCATCATCCAACCCGGTACCGGCACCGGTGGACACAGCGATGTCCTGCCCGGTCAACCGAGCCAGTAGGAGCGAGGCGGCGGAGGTGTTGCCAATGCCCATTTCGCCCAGCAGCAGCGCGTTGCCGGGCAATTGTTTGATGATGGCCTGCCCGTTGGCGATGGCTTCACGGCATTGGGCTGGGGTCATCGCAGGCTGGGTCAGTGAATCTGCCGTGCCGCCCACGCCCTGCGCGACCTTGCGCACCAGCAGGCCGGGGCGTGACGCATCCGATGACAGGCCTTGCAGAAAGTCGTGCTTTACGCCGCAATCCACCACGGTGAGCTGGATGCCATGCTGGCGTGCCAGCACACTCACGGCTGCGCCACCGGACAGAAAGTTTTCGACCATCTGCCAGGTCACATCGCTGGGGTAGGCCGACACACCTCGCGCGGCTAAACCGTGGTCGCCTGCAAACACCACCAGTTGGGGTTGGATGAGGATGGGCGACTCCGTGCCCAGAATGTGGCCGAGCTGCACGCCTAACGACTCCAACAAGCCCAGCGAGCCGACTGGTTTGGTTTTCTGGTCGAGCGTGCGTTGCAGGGTCTCAGTCAGAACGGGGTCGGCAATATCGCAGAGTAAGGGCAAAGTCATAGGGTCTTATGGGGCAACATTTGGCTTGGAGGGAAGTGTCATAAAAAAATCTGCGCCTGGGCTAAGCCCTACCGACAGCGCTTGTTGCACCCAGCCGAAGCCGATGCGTTCCTGCTCCAGCCGTAACTTGGGGCGCAGGCGGTTGTCGCGCAGGTCGTCAAACAGCGTGCCCTCCTGTGCCGTCAGCCGGGGCAGATTGCGCAGGAGCGGTTGCGGCTCCTCACCCCAGTGGTCAGCGTGGGCCAG
>JANOLC010000665.1:0-1912 GCA_031419575.1 Burkholderiales bacterium
CGCCGCCCACGTCGCCCACCACCACGCGCACGGCGGTTTTTTCCAGGCCCAGGCAGGCGCAGACCGAATCCCGCACGCCAGACGGCATTTGAGTGCTCATGCGGATGGTAAGGCGACCCGTGTCTGTATCCACCGTGCCCAGCACCGAGCGTGGCTCCAGCGAGAAAGCCGCCACGCGCTGGTTGACGATGTTGAGTTTGACGACATGCTTGGCGCTGGCAAATGCAGCGTCTACCGCCGCAGCGCTGCCGTAGCGGGCTTCGGCAGAAATGTTATCGGGGGCGGCATCACATAAGACGGGGGCACCGGGCGCGGTGGCGTCATCCAGGTGCACCACCATGGGCAGTTCTTCATAGTCCACAAATATGGCTTCAGCGGCATCCCGGGCCTGGACCAGGGTTTGGGCCACGATGGCAGCGACTGCTTCGCCCACAAAGCGCACTTCGCCATAGGCCAGAACATGGCGGTCTACCGAGGCGGCGGCTGAGCCATCAGCCCGCTTGAAACCGGCCACACCAGCCAGGGGCTTGACCCCTGCGGCCACCAGGTCTGCGCCCGTGATGATTTTCAGCACACCGGGCATGGCCAGTGCTGCGGCGGTGTCGATCGAGTTGATGCGGGCGTGCGGGTAGGGTGACCGCAGGAAAAGCAGGCTGGCTTGGGCCGCTGGGACCACGTCATCGGTGTACTGCCCGCGCCCAGTCAGCAGCAGGTCGTCTTCAAGGCGGCGCACTGCCTGGCCGCTGCCAAAGCGGGCCGTGCCCGCATCAACGGAGGAAAGATTTGCGGGGGCGCTGGTGGCGCTGTTGGTAGTGGTGGTTGCGTTTGTCACTGAGTGAGCCTGTTGTGAAATATGGCGGTGAATAGGGGGGTGAATAGGGTCAACAAATTCAGAAGCGCCACTATATGCGCAGATCAAATTTCATGGGCTGGCGGCACAATATCGCCCATGACTTCAAACACCCATCCATCTTTTTCTCCACCCACCCCCAAACTTGCCGGCCACTTGCTGGTGGAATGCCTGATCGCCCAGGGCGTGACCCATGCGTTTGGCGTGCCGGGGGAAAGTTACCTGGCGGTTCTGGACGGCTTTCATACTCACGCCGAAAAAATCAACTTCATCATCAACCGGCAAGAGGGCGGCGCGGCCTTCATGGCCGAAGCCCACGGCAAGTTGACCGGCCGCCCTGGCATCTGTTTTGTGACGCGTGGCCCCGGTGCCACCAATGCGTCGATTGGTGTGCACACGGCGTTTCAGGACTCGACCCCGATGATTTTGTTTGTGGGCGATGTGGCCAGCGACACGCGCGACCGCGAGGCGTTTCAGGAGGTCAATTTCCTGAGCTTCTTCGGCCCTTCCACCGGCGGCATGGCCAAGCGGGTGGAGCGCATTGACGATGCCCGGCGCATCCCTGAGTACGTGGCACGCGCCTTTGCCACCGCCATGAATGGCCGCCCCGGCCCCGTGGTGTTGGTATTGCCCGAAGACATGTTGGCCAGTATCGTCACCGCCAATGCGGCAGGTGTGATGCCGAAAGCGTTGCCAAAAATCGACGCCGTTGAGGCCTGGAGCGACCCCGGCTCCTTGCGCACGCTGCGTGAGATGCTATTGAAATCAGAGCGCCCCTTTGTCATTGCCGGTGGCAGCGGCTGGACCGTGCAGTCCGCCCAAGCCCTGCAGCGGTTCGCCGAGAACTGGAAACTGCCGGTGGGCAATGCCTTCCGGTTTCAGGACACCTTTGACAACTTTCACCCCTTGTACGCGGGCGATGTGGGCATTGGCATCAACCCCAAACTGGCCCAACGGGTCAAAGACAGCGACCTCATCATTGCCATTGGCCCTCGCTTGGGCGAGATGACCACCGGCGGCTATACCGTGCTAGAAGTTCCCAAATCCAAGCAAAAGCTGGTG
>JANOLC010000666.1:0-3077 GCA_031419575.1 Burkholderiales bacterium
AGCACCTGGGCCGCGCGGTGAATGTTGCCTTCTTCGGCCAGGGCCACCAGCAACAACAGTTGGCGGGTCTTCAGTCGGGCGCGTAAAAACCAGTGAATGTAATTGGCCATTTGCGGGTTTACCCCAATCTCAAATTGAATATGAAAAGCCAGCTAAACAGTATTGGAAAATTATCAATCAAATCCGTATCATCTAGGTCTTCGCCAAATCGGCAAAGACAACCGAATTGAAAACACACCTATTCAGGAGACACCTAGTGAACGCTCGTAGAACAACTCTCAAAGCCCTGGCCGCTGGCCTGGCAATCGCATTCGCCATTGGCGCACCTGTGGCCCAGGCACAAGACAAAGGCCTGGTCGGCGTGGCCATGCCTACCAAGACTTCCACCCGCTGGGTGAGTGACGGCAACAGCATGGTGACCGCACTGGCCGCCAAGGGCTACAAGACCGATCTGCAATACGCAGATGACGACATCCCGAACCAGCTGGCCCAGATTGAAAACATGATCACCAAGGGTGTGAAGGTTTTGGTGATTGCCGCGATTGATGGCTCCACGCTGTCCAACGCACTGCAAAAAGCGGCTGACAAAGGCATCAAGGTTGTGGCCTATGACCGCCTGATCGTCGGCAGCAAGAACGTCGACTACTACGCCACGTTTGACAACTTCCAGGTTGGCGTGTTGCAAGCTCAAACCATTGAAAAAGCATTGGCTTTGAAATCGGCCAAAGGCCCATTCAACATTGAGCTCTTTGGTGGTTCACCCGACGACAACAACGCTTTCTTCTTCTATGACGGCGCCATGTCTGTGTTGAAGCCTTACATCGACAGCGGCAAGCTGGTGGTGCAGAGCAAGCAGATGGGCATGGAAAAAGTGGGTACCCTGCGTTGGGACGGTGCTGTGGCCCAGGCCCGCATGGACAACCTGTTGAGCGCGCATTACGGCAAAGGCCGTGTGGATGCGGTTTTGTCACCGTATGACGGCCTGAGCATCGGCATTTTGTCGTCGCTCAAAGGTGTGGGTTATGGCTCACCCAAGCAACCTTACCCGTACGTGACCGGCCAGGATGCTGAAGTGCCATCCGTCAAGTCCATGATCCGCAAAGAGCAGGGTTCCACGATTTTCAAAGACACCCGTGAACTCGCCAAAGTCACCGCCAACATGGTTGACGCCATGATGAGCGGCAAAAAGGTTGAGATCAACGACACCAAGACCTACAACAACAAGGTCAAAGTGGTGCCTTCGTATTTGCTCAAGCCGGTTAGCGTGGACTTGGCCAACTACAAGGCCGTGCTGGTTGGCAGCGGTTACATCAAAGAAGAGCAGCTGAAATAAGTCGGCAGGCCTGAAACTGAAAAAGGCTTGAGTTGATGAGAGGCCCTGTGCCGCAATGCACGGGGCCTTTTTACATCTTGAAGATAATCGTTCATCCGATCGTACAAAGACAAAGGCACCATGGCAGACCCCATTCTTGAGATGCGCGGAATGAAGAAATCATTCCACGGCGTAAAAGCCTTAAGCGATGTCAACCTGACCGTGCAGGCCGGGCAAATTCACGCCATCGTCGGTGAAAACGGCGCGGGCAAGTCCACCCTGATGAAGGTCCTGAGCGGCGTGTACCCGTATGGCGACTATGAAGGTGAGATCAAGTTCATGGGCGCTGAATGCCGCTTCAAGGGCATTCACGACAGTGAACAAAAAGGCATCATCATCATTCACCAAGAGCTGGCGCTGGTGCCGCTGCTGTCGATTGCCGAGAACATTTTTCTGGGCAATGAGCAAGCCAAGGGTGGCGTGATTGACTGGACAGCCTCGTTTTTGAAAACCCAAGCGCTGCTGAAAAAAGTAGGCCTGAAAGAATCCCCCAGCACACTGATTACCAACCTGGGCGTGGGCAAGCAGCAGCTCATCGAAATTGCCAAAGCGCTGTCCAAAGAAGTCAAGCTGCTGATTCTGGACGAGCCCACCGCCAGCCTGAACGAGACCGACAGCGATGCGCTGCTGGAGCTGCTGCTGGAGTTGAAGCGCCAGGGCATTGCCTGCATTTTGATATCCCACAAGCTCAACGAAATTTCCAAAGTGGCCGACGCCATCACCGTGCTGCGGGATGGGGCCACCGTGGCTTCGCTGGACTGCCGGGCCGAGCCCATCAGCGAAGATCGCGTCATCAAACACATGGTGGGCCGCGAGATGGCCGACCGTTACCCCAAACGCACGCCCAACATTGGCCCCAAGGTGTTTGAAGTCAAAAACTGGAAAGTGCACCATGACATACACCCGGAGCGCGTGGTCATCAAAGGCGTTGACCTGCATGTAAACCGGGGCGAAATTTTGGGCATTGCCGGACTGATGGGCGCGGGCCGCACAGAGCTGGCGATGAGCATTTTTGGCCGTACCTATGGCCAGGGCATCAGCGGCGAGGTGTTCCTCAGTGGCAAGCCTATCGACACCAGCACCGTGCAAAAAGCCATCAACCATGGCATCGCCTACGTGACGGAAGACCGCAAGGGCTACGGCCTGGTGCTGGAAGAAACCATCGCCTGGAACACCACGCTGGCCAACCTGCGCGCGGTGTCACGCAACGGCGTGATCGACGAGGGCCGCGAGTTTGGCGTGGCCGAGGACTACCGGCGCAAGCTCAACATCCGCAGCCCCGATGTGTTTGCCCGCACCGTCAACCTGTCGGGCGGCAACCAGCAAAAGGTGGTGTTGAGCAAATGGCTGTTCTCGGACCCGCAGGTGCTGATCCTGGACGAGCCCACGCGCGGCATCGATGTGGGGGCCAAGTACGAGATTTACACCATCATTGCGCAGCTGGCCGCCGAGGGCAAATGCGTGATCATGATCAGCAGCGAGATGCCCGAGCTGCTGGGCATGTGCGACCGGATTTGTGTGCTCAACGAGGGCACGTTTGTGGCTGAATTTTCAGCCGCAGAAGCCACTCAAGAAAAAATTATGCGTTCTATCGTGACATCAGGAGTCAACTGACATGGCAACCACCGTATCTTCCCCAAACCCAGCGGGCAAGGCCGAGCCTGCGGGCTCACCAGCGCCCGGCGGCGCGGCCTTCCTGAAAAAC
>JANOLC010000667.1:0-3237 GCA_031419575.1 Burkholderiales bacterium
TCACAGGCACGCATCGAGCGCCGAAGGATCGTTACATGCCTACCGCCTTCGCGGTAGCTGATCAAGCCCTTGCGCAGCACTGTCTACAGGCCAAATCAGCCTCTAGACCTCGTACTCATTGCGCAAGCAGCTATCACAATAGTAGCAAATGAATACGGTGTGCGTTTGATATGACTGCGCCATCTCCAGCTTTGCCCGCAGTTGGGACAACGGTTGGGACAATGGATGATTCTGGAGCCACAAAGAAGAAAGGACTTAGCCCCTTGCGAAGCTAAGTCCTTGATTCATATGGTCGGTGTGAAAGGATTCGAACCTTCGACCCCTTGCACCCCATGCAAGTGCGCTACCAGGCTGCGCCACACACCGAATCAGTACTCCATTATAACTCGCCTAGTGAGCTGATTCTCAGTGGACAGCGCCTAGGAGATCCCGAATCTCAAACAACTCTCGGCGCACCAGCAAGAGTTGTTCGAAACCGGCTCCAGTTGTGCCGTTGGGCTGACTGTCCTCAAAATCTCCCAGATCGGCATCGCAAACCTCGATCACTTCAACGCCATCCAGCATGACCTCGCCATTGCGTTTTTTATCTCGCTCGGTCTGGAGGATTTCCTGCATTTTGTTGCGGGCACCACTGATGGTGAAACCCTGGTCATACAGTAAATCGCGGATCCGCCGGATCATCAACACCTCATGGTGCTGGTAGTAGCGGCGATTGCCGCGCCGCTTCATGGGCCGCAGTTGCGTGAACTCCTGCTCCCAATACCGTAGCACGTGAGGTTTGACACCACACAAATCACCCACTTCACCGATGGTGAAATAGCGTTTGGCGGGAATGGGGGGGAGAGTTTTCTCCATTGAAATCAATGCTGTAGACGCGAAAGCTTTGAGGTTACTCTAAGTTATCGCGTGGTGTAAAGGCTCTGATAGCCGACAGCAAAGAAATAACTGAGTCGCGCAACACAACCGTGCAGCGAGTCGACAAAAGGGGCTGGTTTCTGCCCTACTGGGCAAGCGCTTTACTGCCGGACTTGCCTTCGTCCTGAATTTGCTCTTTGAGTTTATGGCTGGCGTGAAAAGTCACCACTCGGCGGGCGCGGATGGGGATAGCCTCACCGGTCCGCGGATTGCGGCCAGGGCGCGGCGCTTTGGTGCGAATTTGAAAGTTGCCAAAACCAGAAATCTTGACATCAGAACCCTCCACCAGGCTGGCCGAAATCATGTCAAAAAAAGCGTCGATCATATCTTTGGACTCGCGCTTGTTCAACCCGATTTGGTCAAACAGCAACTCCGCCAACTGCGCTTTGGTCAGGGCGGGGGTCTCCAGGCTTTCTACCGCAAATTCCATTGAGTTGTCTCGTTTCTTGTTTTAATCTCGGTCCGATTCGGACAGTCAGTCCATCAAACGCGTTGTCGCGCGGAAACGTCGTTAGATATCTGCGTCACTACCGCTTGTACAGTCGTTTCAATTTGATCCTCAGTCAGGGTAGCGTCGTCGCTGTTGAGCGTCAAGCGTACGGCCAGACTTTTCTCCACGGAAGGAAGAGTCACACCGTGCTCGTCCTTGATGGGTTTGGGGCGATAGACATCAAACAGTTTCGCGTCCCGCAACAATCCAGCGGTGGGAGCGGCCCAGATCGCAGCCATCAAGGCAGCATGTGAAACTGACTCAAACACCAAAACTGCGATATCGCGCTGCACGGCCTGGTGTTTGGCGACCGGTGCGAACGTCGACATACCGCACATCAAAACCGCATCGAGTTCCAACTCAAACAGGATGGGTGCGATGGCCAAGTCGTAGGCCTGCCGCCATTTGGGGTGCAACTCGCCGACAAAGCCAATGGCAACACCGTTCAAGAGAACGCGGGCGCAGCGGCCAGGGTGCATGGCAGGATGCGCTGCCGACTCAAACACCGGCTTTTGAGGGCTCAACAGCGCCTCAACATCGCCTTTGACATCAAAAAAATCAGCGCCGACCTCCTTGCGGCCCCACTGCAAAGCACCCGCATTCCCGTGCACCAAACCTGCCACACGCATGGGCTGGTGAAAGCCCTCCACGCTGGTGTCCGAGTTTTTGACCGTGTTATCACGTAGAAAAACACGTCCAAGCTCAAACACGCGAACCCGGTCTGCTTTGCGATCAAGGTTGAACTTCAGCACTTGCAGCAAGGAGCCAACCAGCGACGAGCGCATCACACTCAAGTGGCTGGCAATCGGATTTAGTAGTTTGATGGGATTTGGGTTGCCAGCCAACTCATGCTCCCACCGCGCCTCAACAAAGCTGAAATTGATGGTTTCCTGATAGCCCAAAGAGGCGAGTGAGCGGCGCACGGCGAACGGGCTGCGTTGTGCCTCCGACCTGATTTTTGCCGTGATAGGGGCCAGCGGTGGCGTGTTGGGCAGATTGTTGTAACCAACCATGCGAGCGACTTCTTCTATCAGGTCTTCTTCAATTTGCAGGTCGAAGCGGAACGACGGTGGCATGACGGTCACAAGTCCGTCAGATTGGCTTAACTGCAGGCCCAGGCGAGTCAATGCGTCAACACACTGTGCTTGCGTGATTGGCATGCCGATGACTTTGGCTGCGCGTGCCACGCGCAGACTGACCGGCTCTGCCACGGGCACATTGGGCGTTTGGTCGTCAACCGGGCCACACACTGTGTCAGGTGTCCCGCAGATATCGATGATCAGTTGCGTAATACGCTCAATATGCTCCACGGTCTGGCTGGGATCCACACCGCGCTCGAACCGGTGACCCGCATCGGTTGAAAAATTGAAGCGACGCGACCGGCCAGCGATGGACTTGGGCCACCAAAAAGCGGCCTCAACATAGACGTGCTGAGTGTCGTTTGACACAGCCGTGGCGTCACCACCCATGATGCCCGCCAGAGATTCAACCTGGACATCATCGGCGATAACACCCACCAGTTCATCCACCGTGACGGTATTACCGTTCAACAGCTTGAGCTGCTCGCCGATTCCATTCACGACACGACCCCAACGCACATCCAACCCACCATGAATTTTGTCAAGGTCAAAAATGTGGCTGGGGCGGCCCAGTTCAAACATCACATAGTTGGAGATGTCCACCAGTGCGGTCACGCTGCGTTGACCACAGCGCGCAAGTCGATCGACCATCCATTGCGGTGTTTTCGCCTGCGTATTGAGGTTGCGCACAATGCGCCCGCTGAAACGCCCACATAAATCTGGTGCGCTGATTTTGACGGGAAGCTGATCAGC
>JANOLC010000668.1:0-10582 GCA_031419575.1 Burkholderiales bacterium
ATTTTAGAATGGGCATCATGCCCCTGTCCTCTGATGCCTTGCCCATGTTTGATTTCACCCCCTTCCCCAGCAACACACCACGCCTTTGGGCCTTGGTGCCTTGCGCGGGATCGGGCAGCCGGGCGGGTACGGCCCAACCCAAGCAATACCAACAGGTGGCTGGCAAGCCCTTGGTGGCACACACGCTGCACGCCTTTGCGGGGGTGTCTGCATTGGCCCGCACCCTGGTGGTGGTGGCCCCGGATGATGAGTTCTTTGACTCATTCACCGCTGAAGGCGCTACGTTTTCAGTAGCAAACTGTGGCGGTTTGACGAGGACTAGCAGTGTTTTTAATGGTCTAACCCACCTTTTAAGCCAGGGTGCGAGCGCGGACGACTGGGTACTGGTGCACGACGCCGCGCGCTGCCTGGTCACGCCCACCCAGATTCAAGCGCTGATTGCGGCCTGCCTGCCCGACGATGTGGGTGGCCTGCTCGCCCACAAGCTGCCCGATACCTTGAAAAGCGAAGGACAAGGAGAAGGGCAGGGCCGGGTGGCTAGCACGATTGACCGAAACGACAAGTGGTTGGCGCAAACGCCGCAGATGTTTCGCATCGGCCCGCTGATGGCGGCCATGAATGTGGCGCTGAGGGCCGGTTTTGCCGTGACGGATGAGGCCAGCGCCATGGAAGCTATAGGGCTGGCTCCCCGGTTGGTGCCCGGCAGTGCGCAGAATTTCAAAGTGACCTACCCCGAAGACTTCGCCCTGGCCGAAGCCGTCATACTGGCCCGGCAGCGAACTACATCTAAAAATCTATCAACCCTCTATGACTATCCCTGACGCCAAGCCGCCCGCGAACAACTTGCCCGCTTATTTGCCTCGCGTTGGTGAGGGCTGGGACATCCACGCCCTTGTGCCTGACCGCAAGCTCATCATTGGCGGCGTTCATATTCCGTATCACCTGGGGCTGCTGGGGCATTCCGATGCGGACGTCTTGCTGCACGCCATGACCGATGCGCTCTTGGGCGCGGCGGCCTTGGGCGATATTGGCACGCATTTTCCGGATACCGATGCCCAGTTCAAAGGCGCTGACTCCGTCGTGTTGCTGACCGAGGCCGCGCGGCGGGTGCGCGCTGCCGGGTTTGAGATTGGCAACATCGACAGTACCGTGATCGCGCAAGCCCCGCGCCTGGCACCGCATATTGGGGCCATGCGCAGCGCGGTGGCGCAGGCGTTGGGGTTGGTGGAGTCGCAGGTCAACGTCAAAGCCAAAACGGCAGAAAAAATGGGCCCCGTGGGGTTAGGCCAAGCCATTGAAGCCCGTGCCATCGTTTTGCTATTTGCTACTTAAATAGTAGCAAACTATTGTTATTGGACGGGGACTTGGGGTGCATTGCGCTCTTATTTTTGATGGTTGATAATGCATGCCTATTCTCTCGGGAGTTCAACGTGCCAACCAGCAGCCAACCCGTCACCCACCCACCCACGGCCACCGGTACCACCGCTGCCATGCCGTTGCGGCAGTACGATGATTTACCAGGCCCGTCAGGCATTCCCTACTTCGGAAACGCACTTCAAATTAATCCCGAGCGCATGCACCGGCATCTGGAGCAGTGGTGCGAGGAGTTTGGTCCGTACTTCAAGCTCAAGCTGGTCAAGCGCAAAGTCTTGGTCGTGGGCGACCACGGCGTGGTCGCGGGGCTGCTGCGTGACCGGCCGGATGGCTTTTCGCGGACCACCCGCCTCAATGAAATCTGGGCTGAAATGGGCCTGCAAAACGGCGTCTTCGGTGCCAATGGCGACACCTGGAAAGCGCAGCGGCGCATGGTGATGGCGGCGTTTGACCCGGCGCACGTGCGCAACTATTTTCCCGCGCTACAGCGAGTGTCGCAACGCTTGGCGGGGCGCTGGCTGAAGGCGGCCAATGCGGGCAGTGGCATTGACTTGCAGGCGGATTTGATGCGCTTTACCGTTGATACCATCGCCGGACTGGCGTTTGGGGCTGAGGTCAACACGCTGGAGTCGGACGAGGACGTGATTCAGCAGCATCTGGACAAAATTTTTCCGGCGGTTTTTGGCCGTATTTTCTCGCCTGTTCCCATTTGGCGGTACCGCAAATCCAAAGCAGACAAAGCACTGGATGTCAGCGTGGCGGCCATCAACAACGCCATTGAAGGGTTCATTGCCCAGGCGCGCGTGGCGCTGCAAACCACCCCCTCGTTGCGCGACAACCCCAGCAACCTGCTGGAAGCGATGCTGATTGCCGCTGACGAACCCACCAGCGGCATTGACGACAACCAAGTCGCTGGCAACGTGCTGACCATGCTGCTGGCGGGCGAGGACACCACAGCCAATACCATCGCGTGGATGATTCACCTGCTGTGGCGCAATCCGCACACGTTGGCACGGGCGATGGCCGAAGTGCGTGAAGTGTGTGGTGACGCGCGTGACCTCACCCTGGAGCAGATGGCTCAACTGGACTATGTAGAGGCCTGCGCCCACGAGACCATGCGCCTCAAACCTGTCGCCCCGCAGTTGCCGCTGCAAGCCCTGCGCGACACGCAATTGGGTGATGTACAGGTGAAAGCGGGCCAAGTGGTTATCAGCCTGATGCGCCGTGATGGTGTCAGCGACGCTCATGTGCCCAACGCCAGTGTGTTTGACCCCGACCGGTGGCTGGCCACGGGCTCTGCCACGGCGGCAGCTCAGTCGGTCAAACGCGTGTCCATGCCCTTTGGCGCCGGGCCACGCATTTGCCCAGGTCGCTACTTGGCGTTGCTGGAGATGAAGATGGCCATGGCCACCCTGCTGGGGCGGTTTGACATCAAGGCCGTTGACACGCCCGATGGCGGTGAAGCAGCCGAGCGGTTGTCGTTCACCATGACACCGGTAGGATTGACGATGCGACTGAGCGAGCGGGTTGGGGTGCTCAGTACCCCTTGAAATGCTACTGAATATATAGCTAACTATTGATATGGAGCGGGGACTTCAGGCACATTTAACTCTTAAATGTCATCAGCGCCGCCAAACCACCCCCGCTGGCGTTCACCAACGCAAACGTTCCCCCCATCCGCCCCATCGCCTTCTCGACGATCGACAAGCCCAGCCCTGACCCTGTCGCCGCAGTGCGGGCTTCATCCCCCCGAAAAAACGGCTGGGTTAGTTTGCTGATGATGTCGGGGGGTACGCCCAGGCCGTGGTCGCGAATCTCAAGCGCGACCCACTTGTTATCTGCGGCGAGTACCTTGGCGCTGATGTCAACGGTGGCCACACCGGTATCGACTGACTTGCCATAGCGCCGCGCGTTCTCCAGCAAATTGGCTATCACGCGGCCCAGTTCGGTCTCGTCGGCCAGCACGGTCAGGTAGGGCGCCACGTCCAGCGTCACTTGTAGATCTGCGTGGTCTTTGATGGCGTAGACGCAAGCGTTAATCACATCATTAAGCCGCACGGGCACCAGCGCGATATGGTCGGGTCGGGCGTAGTCCAAAAATTTGTCGATGATGGCATCCACCTGTTCAATGTCGGCGGCCATGTGTTCTCGGGCATCCGGGTCGGCAACACTCAGCTCGGTCTCCAACCGCAACCGCGCCAGGGGGGTGCGCAGATCGTGCGAGATGCCCGCCAGCATGAAGGCGCGGTCTTGCGCTACTTTGGAGAGCTGCTGCGCCATGCGGTTAAAGCCGATATTGACCTCACGGATTTCACGCGTTGACACGGTCTCGCTCAAGTGGCTGGTGCTCAGGTCACCATCTTTTACGCGGCTGGCAGCCAGCGACAACTGCCGCAGCGGCTGGTTGATCAGGCGAGCAATCAACGCCGCACCGGCCAATGACAGCACCGCTGCGCTGATCAGCCAGATCACCCACGTCTTGCCACCGGCTGGGGCGTAGCGGGCGCGGTCGGTCAGCATCCAGTAGCCGTCATCTTCAATCGCAAAGCCCACCCACAGACCGACTTCCTTGTTCACGCTGTTGGCTACCACCGTGCCGGGGCCAAGCCGCTCCTTTAACGCCTGCGTGATTCGCCAGCCCATCTCATCGTCGTCAAACGGCTCAAACAGATCGGTCGGCTCACGCGGGAAAATGCGCACGCCTTCCTGCTCGGTCATGGTTTTGATCAGTGAAACGCGAGCAATCGCATCGGCGTGAATCAGCGCTGCGCGGCTCAGGTTGACGAGCGACGCGATTTGCTGTGCCGTTTGAATGGCGCGCGGCTCCAGCTCAAACGAGCGCAGGGTTTGCAGCCAGGCCGCAATGCTGCCCAGGAGCAGCAGCGCCAGTAAATAAAACGTGCGCCAAAACAGGCTTAGCCGCATGGTGAGGCGTGGTTTTTGGGGGGCTTGGTTGTGCGGTTAGGCGGCGTTGCCTTGGCGTGGCTCGCCGGCACCGTCCGGCACAAACACATAACCCACGCCCCACACTGTCTGGATGTAGCGCGGCGATGCGGCATCGACCTCAATCATCTTGCGCAGGCGTGACACCTGCACATCCAGGCTGCGGTCAAATGCCTCAAACTCACGGCCACGGGCCAATTGCGCCAGTTTCTCGCGTGACATGGGCTGGCGTGGGTGGCGTACCAGGGCTTTAAGCATGGCAAATTCGCCCGTCGTCAACGGTAAATCAACGCCGTCTTTTTGCAGCTTGCGCGCTCCCAGATCAAACGAGTAGGGGCCAAATTTAATCACCTCGTCATCGCTGGACGGCGCACCTGGCACCTCGGGCGTGGGGCGGCGGCGCAGCACGGCATGAATGCGCGCCAGCAGCTCGCGCGGGTTGAAGGGCTTGCTCAAATAATCGTCCGCGCCCACTTCCAGGCCAACGATGCGATCCACGTCTTCGCCTTTGGCGGTGAGCATGATGATGGGTGTGCGGTCATTGGCGGCGCGCAGGCGACGGCAAATCGACAGGCCATCTTCGCCCGGCATCATCAAATCAAGCACGATCAGGTCCATGGTCTCGCGCAGCAGAATGCGGGTCAGCGCCTTGCCGTCTTCAGCCTGAAACACCTCAAAACCCTCTTGTGTGAGGTAGCGGCGTAGCAGATCACGGATGCGGGTGTCGTCATCGACGATCAGGATTTTGTCGTTGCGCGGATTGGTTTGAGACATGGCGTGTTGCTTTCCAATTTGTAACAAGCCTGATTTTGCAGGTCAGACCGCTGCGGCAGCCGTGATTTTGATCAAGGTTGACACACTGTTACAACTCTTGCTGTCGCAGAAACAGCCAATCACTATCCCCGGTGCACCGGGTCCAGGCCGGATGCGTTAAATTGAGACCATGAAGAAGGCCTTCCCATTTCTCAAGACTGCCGTGATGCTTGTCACGCCTTTGGCGTTGTCCCCTTCAGGCGTTCTGGCACAAAGCCAGACTGCTCAAAGTGCAACGGCAACTGCAGCGCAGGCTCAAGTCCGGTGCGAACCCCGCGACCCCAAAGACACCCGCCCCAACGATTTGCGCACGGCCTTGCAGCAGCAACGGCAGAAGTGCGACGAGGCCTCAGACATGAGCGCTGCGGGCAGGCATTTGTCCACCCAAGAAAAAGCGCAATTGCGCGAGCAGCTTCGCCAGCAGCGCTGATCAATTTTCAAGGGGATGATTTTGAAACCACAGGTTTTTTTTCGTGCTACTAAATTCGTAGCTATCTATTCAATATTGACGGGGACTTCAGGCATTTTTGCCCAACAAATGATGCTGCCAGCGCCGCAAAATGTGGTACAGCTGTCCGCCAGCGGTTCGGTCGAGGTGCAGCAGGATTTACTCAGCATCAGCATGAGCACCACCCGCGAGGGGGTGGATGCGACGGTGGTGCAAGCCCAGCTCAAAACGGCGCTCGATACCGCGTTGACTGAGGCCAAAAAAGCGGCTCAGCCGGGTCAACTTGACCTGCGCACTGGCAACTTTAGCTTGTACCCGCGCTATGCACGCGACGGCAAAATCACCGGCTGGCAGGGCATGACCGAGTTGGTGCTGGAGGGGCGCGACTTTGCCCGCATCAGTACCACGGCCGGAAAAATTCAAACCCTGACGATGGGCAACGTGTCATTTGGCCTAAGCCGCGACCAACGAGCCAAGGTCGAGGGCGATGCCCAAACTCAGGCAATCGAGCGATTCAAGGCCAAAGCCACCGAAATCGCCAAAGGCTTCGGCTTTGCGGGCTACACCCTGCGTGAGGTATCCGTCAACGCCAATGAGCAGGGCTACGTGCCGCGCCCACGCATGCTGGCGATGGAGGCCAAGTCGTCAGTTGCAGATGCGCCCATACCCGTTGAGGCGGGGAAAAGCACCGTGCAGGTGACGGTGTCGGGGTCTGTGCAGTTGCAGATCAAATAGAGCCGCACGTGAAAATAATCCTGGTCTTGCTCGCCGTCTTGGTTGCCGGACTTTGGGCCACCGGCATCATTGGCCCCAGAGAGCCGTCACTCCAAAGCCAGCCGATGCCTACGAAAGCTGTACCGTTTTCACCGGCGACATCAACATGGATTGAAACCCCTGCATCCACGCCAGCCTCAGCTTCGGGCAGGGACGTGGTGCCGACCGAAACTCGCGCCATTTTGCGCAGCGACGGCACGTCTCGGACCTTGCCCCCGCCGCCCGTCTCGCCGGTCGAAATCGCCACGCCCAATGGCGAGCGGGTCGAAAAATTTAGTTTGCCGTCGGCAGTGGCTCCGGACTCCGCCTCGCAGCCCACCCAATAGGCCAGGCAGTCGAACATAAATAAACTGCGTGCCCTCTGCAACGCAAGCCATAGCTGGACAGGTACAAAAAAAGCACGCCGAGGCGTGCTTTTTTTAGTCTTATTCAGCCTGGGCGGATAAGCACTACGGCATGGCAGCGCGGAACGTGCTGCGCCCGTGCGTGAAGGCATAGATGTAGCGCGGTGCCGTGTTTTTGATCACCAGGGCCTCCACGACGACGTTGGCGAAACCCGTGTTTTCCCGCGCCCAGTTAGCCCCACCGTCGGTTGAGATAAACACGCCAACATCGGTACCCACATAAAGGCGCTGCGTGTTCAGAGGGTCAATGGCAATCGTATGGGCCGGGACATCTGGCAAACCCGTCACACCGGTACCATCCAGATTGACCCAGGTTGCGCCAAAGTCGGTTGATTTAAAGACGTGCCCGGAGCCAGTCGCGTCGTTCAAGGTCGAAATCGTGGCGTACACAGTCCCCGCTGCAACCGGGTCTGGGGAAATCCACGACACATAGTTGACTCCGGGGCGAGGCTTGCTCTGACTCCAGGCGGTTGTGCCAGTCGATGTCGTGCCAGCGCCGGTGGTGGACACAACCCCCGACAGCGCAGCGTTGCCCGAAATTGATAGTGTCCCGGTATAAACAAGGTTGGAGTCAAGCGCAGAAACCGCGAGGGCACTGATTCGCGAACCGAAAAATGGACCTGCCTGAGCCCAAATGTTGCCGACTGTCGGTACTGCCGTGGCTTGGGTGGTACGCCATGGCCGCGCGCCCCCCGTCCACATGATCGCCGGATTGGAGGGGTCTTGTGCGATGGGGGCGATGAAAAGGAAGTTGCCGGAAGCTTCGGTGATACCACTGATAAACGCGGCCTTCGAAGTCCCCCCATTGGTTGACCGATTCATGCTGAGGTTGGTGGTTTCGAACCAAATCATATTTGTGTTCGCTGGATTGACGGCAACATAACCCCCGTCACCCCCGTTGACCGTTGACCAGTTTTGGCTTCCAACACTGCCGCGCTTGGTCCCGTTGTCCTGCGCGCCGGCTATGAATGTATTGCCGTCCGGATAGACCGCGCCATGGTAAAACTGGGTGACTTGGTAGCCATTGTTACGGGTACTCCATGCCAGCAGGCTGGCAGCAGTGTTGCCACAAACGGGAGAACTCGGGGTAATGGGGTCTGGTGAATACGAGACGGGTGCACGGGCGTCGAGCGTGATATGAATGCCACCGTCATTGCCGGTGAACATCGTTTTATTGGTCGTACCGTTGTACTGCGGGTGAAAGGCGATCGTGTGCTGATCCGCGTGGTTGTATTCAACGTCGATACCCTCTGTAAACCACCAATGTGACGCTTGACCCCAATTTTGTCCTCCGTCGTTGGAGCGAAAAAGGTCTACTCCGCCCGCCCAAACAATGTTCGGGTCCGCTGGGTCTACCGCGAGCATGTTGTCATACCAACCCTGGTTGAAATAGGCGGTCGTGCCGAAACCACAAGCGGTCAATACGCCGTAGACAGGGTTTGACAAAAGCAGGGTATTGAGTTTTGTCGGGCTGGTATTGCTAACCTGGGTCGTCCATGACCCGGCACCGCCTGATGCCGTGGAGCGGTAAACGCCGAGCAATCCATTGTTGAAATTGCCAACTTCATTGCTGGCAGACATCGCATAGATGAAGTTCTGGTTTGACGGCGCAATCGCCAAAGTGGTACGCCCCATATTGGCCGGCGAATGCACTTTGACCCAGTTTTGAGTGCTAGCCGTGTCAAGCGCCCTGTAGATCGCTGCCTGTGTAAAGGTGCCGCAGGCGGCAAATACATTGGCCAAAGCGCGATCTGTTTGAATGGCTAAATCCATGCAGCCATTGACCGTGCTGCCGTCCAAAACCTTGGTCCAGCTAACGCCCGCATCCGCGCTACGGAAAACACCGGTTCGCGTGGCGGCATAGATGCGCTGGCTGGAACCCTTGGACAACACGATTTTCTGAACATAAAAGAAATCGGGGTTGTTGGTCGAGGGAAGCTGCGCCCAGGTTTCACCACCATCGGTGGATTTCAAGATACCGGCGCCGCGCAACGCGTCGCCATTGAAAAAACCTTCACCGGTGCCCGCATAAATCGTGTCAGGATTGCGTGGGTCGAGCACCATTGAATTAACCGCGATGTTTAACAGCAAGTCTGCTTTGGGTGTCCACGAGGCCCCCGCATCAAGCGATTTCCAGATGCCGCCACCCACGGCTGAGGCCCACATCGTCGAGGGCGTCGTGGGATGAATCAAAATGGCGCGCGTGCGCCCACCCACGTTACCCGGACCCAGTGCCTCCCAGCCCCCTGGCGCAACCGATGACACGACCGTCGTCGTGCTGCCGCCACTCCCGCCGCCGCCGCTGGTTGTCGCGGTGGCCAGCTGATTGCGTGGCGTTGAAAAAATTGGCATTTGTGCAGCCTGGTCAAGTCCCCCCGAATAGTTCTCAAGCCCCAGCGTGGCTTGCCCCTCGGGCAGGCGCTTGGTCAGAAAATGAGTTAAAGCTTGTTGAGGTTGATCAAATCGATCAAGCTGAGTGCCTTTGCCCCAGTTTTGCTGCCAATCACTCACTTCATTGCCGCGTAAAAGTTTTGACTTCTTGTTCAATTTGGCCGCCATGCCCGCCTTGAGTTGGCCTACCCGTGCGGCAACCGCATCCGGCGCACTCGCGTTGACGGGATCTTCCAAAACTGCTGTTTGTGCCGACGCCGTATGCGCGACTACAACAAGAAAGCTCGCGGTTATTCCGATCAAAACCCTTTGGGTGACAAGTTTCATGTGAATTCTCCTTTGACTGCGGTTTGTAATAAATGACACAAGGAAGCAAAACTATTTCAATTAGCGTGTGGGGCTCGGAACATTGCCGTCGCGCTGTTGTGTGTTGTAGGGGCGAATGGGATTTGCCCTGCAGCCTGGCAACAGCGCAGGCGCTGCGCGAACATAGCGAAACTCAACGTCAATCGAACCGTCCGGAAAGCTGGCGGGCGCACCCAACGTAGAAGTGCCCATAAGCTGAAGGTTCTGAGCTGCTTCGATCAGTGGCATTTGGGAATAGGCATCTGAGAGCTGTGCAAGGGCTTGCTGTTGCCCCGAATTTAGCACTAAGCTTGAAACTTCACGAACTTGGGATTCGCGGATGCGCAGATGCGTGCAAAGCTCACTGAGAGCCACGGATGACGTGAGTTTCCGTGCTGCCTTGTCTGCATGGCTCAACTCGGCCCGCCACGCTTTATGTTGAGCCGTGAGGGTCTGAATTTGATCGTTGCTGAGAGTGAGAAATCGCGCCAAGGTCGGGCTGACCACCAGTGGCGAACTTTGGGCGTTACACCAACCAGCAGGCAAAGCCAGAACCGCTACCGTACTAAAAAAACAGGCTAATCGGACGCAGCGAAACCCTTCATTGCGGCGCGATGACCGTGCAGTAAAGGGTGTGACGCTCTGGCTGACCATGCCACCATACCGCCGAAGTTGATGGAAGACTTACTTTAGACGCCGCGGCGACGCGTCACGGTCAATAATCCCAGCGCCGTCAACACCAAGGCCAGGCCCGCCGGCTCCGGCACAGTGCTGACCGTGTCGAGCACGTCACCAACGCTGAGCAGGTTGATACCTGCACCATCACCAAAACCGGAAAATTCAAGGCGTTTGATATTGAGACTGTCGCTTGTTATGCCAGCAAACACGGCTGAACCGTCACCGGTACCCATGTTAATTCCAGCAATTGCAAAGCTTCCAATCTCCGTATCCGAACTATCAAAGGCCTTAATGAAGCCGTTGAAATTTCCAAAATCCAAACCCTGAACTTGTGCGCCAGCCGAACGAACGGCGTCCGCGAAAAAAAGGCTGAATACCCCAGGTGTTGGATTCCCATCCACTATGTCAAACA